>CAVBQH010000114.1:0-7681 GCA_963597485.1 Acutalibacteraceae bacterium | reverse complement strand
AGCAGCGATTTTGCGAATGGGCTCTGAATAGTTGCGATAGAATGTATAATGGGAGAGATACTATGATCGAACGAACAGATAAAAGACATCATTTAAAGACAAGAGTAACCGGGCTTTTGCTTGGGGCGGCGATTACTGTTTCTACGATTGCATCGCCGCTTGCGGCTGGGATTTCGGTACAGGCAAAGGCTGCCTATGACACAAAGTATTCCCAGTCCATCAGCATGGAAAGTCTGCTGCTGCCGGCGCTGACCAATTCATTTACCGACGCGACCGGAGTGTACCAGCAGCTCAAGCAGGCACTGCGGTATCAGAGAATCTATCAGGGGAATATCCTGAACATGATCAACAGCGGAGCCAACATTCCTGCAGATTCATTGAAAAAGCTGTACAATGACGGCTTGATTTCCGGATTTCTGTATCATTTCGGAACGAATCAGGCATTTACGACGGATGATTATAAGGATGTCTTTGATCCGGTCTGGTACTGGGCAGCCAATCCGGATCTGCAGGCGGCATACGGAACCTATGACCCGAATACAATGCTGGTGGATTTTCTGACAACGGGAATGGCACTGGGACGATCTGCCAACCAGACTTTTAACCTGTCCTATTTCAAGAGCAATTACCCGTGGCTGCAGCAGTATCTGGGAGATGATAATGCCAACTACTACCTGTTCTATATCCTCTTCGGAAAGGATATGGGGATGACGGCGGACAAGAAGATCACCAAGTAAGCAGCAGCGGGGATTATTACGAAAGGCGGAACAACCGGTGCAAGCAGGCCTTTTTAAGAAATCAAATCTGGACAGAGCGAATGCGCCTGAGGAACTGAATGATTACATTCGTGTTGAAAATCCGAGCGTTTGGATTATTCTTTCTGCTGCGATTGTTTTTCTGATCGGAGTGGTTATCTGGGGAATATTCGGAACAGTCGGGACAACGCTGGAGGTTTGCGCTGCTGTAGAGGGTGATTCTGCCGTTTGTTACGTTTCGGCAAAGGACATATCGGAGCTGGAGGTCGGCATGAAGGTGACTGTCGGTGACAGCGAGGGAAGTGTTCGCAGCATACCGGACGCTCCGATACAGATTGATGCCGATTTCGATGAATATGCGTTGTACCTGTCCGGGTTTTCCAGAGGCGACTACTGTTATGCCGTGGATGTGGAACTGTCGGACGTGAAAGACGGTATGTATCCTGCAGTCATTATGTTGGAAAGTCTGCATCCTATCTTTTTTATCACACATTGAGTATCTGCCCGTCTGTATTGCAAGTTTTTAAGAACCGCTGATTAAATCAGCATCTCCACGGAAAATACAGATACAGACGGGCAGATTAAAACGATTCGGCAGGGGCGAGCGCATGATTGGTAAGAAAACATATCCATCTAAGCCGTTGCAGCACGGCACAGCAAAGGTTCCGGTTGTTATGCAGCTGGAAGCCCTGGAATGCGGCGCAGCGTGCCTTACCATGATTCTGGCTTATTATGGCAAATGGATACCTCTGGAACAGGCGAGGGCGGACTGCGGCGTATCAAGGGACGGCTCCAAGGCGAAAAATATAGTCCTGGCCGCCCGACATTACGGCCTTTTTGCACGGGGGTACCGGTACAGCACAGAGGCACTTATGAAGCAGGGGCAATTTCCCTGCATTATTCATTGGAACTTCAATCATTTTGTGGTTCTGTGCGGATTTAAAGGCGGGAAGGCAGTCATAAACGATCCGGCAAAAGGAAACTATACCGTATCGATGGACACCTTTGATCAGTCCTATACCGGGATTTACATGGGATTTGCTCCAGGGGAGCATTTTGCACCGTCCGGAAAGCCCAGAAGTGTGCTGCCGTTTGTACAGAAAAAACTGACTGGAACGGGAAGTGCGTTTGCGCTTGTTGTCGCCACTACACTTGTTACATCTTTGATCGGTCTGATCATGCCAGGCTTTTCCAATGTCTTCGCGGATTATCTTTTAACCGGTAGAAATCCGGAATGGTTTATGCCGTTTATTTACGGACTTTCTGCGCTGGCGGTGATCCAGATTCTTGTCGCATGGATTCAGGCGGTCTATTCTCTGAAGGTGAATGGAAAGATTGCGATTGTAGCCAACAGTGAATATATGTGGCATGTCCTTCGGCTTCCGATCGAATTCTACTCTCAGAGAATGGCCGGCGATGTGGCCGGGCGGCGCAAGGAGAATGAGAGTATTGCAGAGGATATTATAGTAACCTTTGCACCGCTCCTTATTCAGTCGCTGACAATGCCGTTCTACCTTTTTGTTATGCTGCGCTACAGCGCATTGCTGTCTCTGATCGGAATCGCATCTGTTCTGGCTAACCTGGCGGTAAGCCGCTGTGTATCGCAAAAACGAGTGGATCTTTCCCGTGTGATCAGTCGGGATGCCGGGAAGCTCGCCGGTTCAACGGTTTCGGGCATTGAAATGGTGGAATCCATAAAGGCGGCCGGAGCTGAGAATGGATTCTTCGAAAAATGGTCCGGCTATCAGGCCAGTGCCAATGCCGGCGAAGTCCGTATTTCCAGAATGGAAGCGTATATGGGAATGATCCCTTCTGCGATTTCGGTGCTCACCGGCGCGGTGGTGCTGATGGGGAGCGTGTATCTGTGTCAGCAGGGGAGCTGGACCGTTGGTATGATCACTGCCTTTTCCGGTTTTCTATCGTCCTTCCTGTCCCCGGCCCTGCAGATGGTTTCGGCATCGCAAACGCTCCTGGAGCTGCGGACGAGCATGGAGCGGATTGAGGATGTTATGGAGTATCCGGTGGATCCTCTGTGCCGCACGGATCAGGCTACGCAGATACAGAGCTTCAGCAAGCTAACCGGACAGATTGAGCTGAAAAATGTAACCTTTGGATATTCCAGACTGGACAAGCCGCTGATTGAGAACTTCTCCATGACGCTGACGCCGGGAAAGAGGGTGGCCTTTGTCGGGCCGTCCGGAAGCGGCAAATCCACACTCTCGAAGCTGATGTCCGGTTTGTATCAGCCATGGTCGGGGGAGATCCTGTTTGACGGAAAGCCCATAAGTGAGATTGACAGACGTGTTCTTACCGGTTCTCTTTCGGTGGTGGATCAGGATATTGTGCTGTTTGCAGATACCATTGCAAACAATATCAAGATGTGGGATTCTTCGATTGAGGACTTCGAGATGATCCTTGCTGCAAGAGATGCGAGCATACACGAAGCTATTATGCAGCGGGAAGGCGGGTATCAGTATAAGCTGATTGAAGGCGGCATGAATCTCTCCGGCGGAGAAAGGCAGCGCCTTGAGATAGCCAGGGTACTGGCCGGTGATCCAACGATTATTGTCATGGATGAAGCTACCTCTGCTCTGGATGCCAAAACGGAATTCGAAGTTGTAAATTCCATTCGAGACCGCGGAATCACCTGCGTTGTCGTTGCACATCGGCTCAGCACCATCCGCGACTGCGATGAAATCATTGTACTTGATCAGGGAAAAGTCGTTGAACGGGGCACGCATGAGGAGCTTTATGCAAAGGGCGGTGTTTACGCACGTCTTGTTGCCGACGAATAAAGGAAACGTTTGAGTATGGGATGGTTTGACGAACAAATCAAACAGCGCGTGCAGCATGACGACGATGTCTTTTCTGACTCCTTTGCCAGGCTGGCGGGAGTTGTGATGGGAGACAAGGTATCGCGCGTATTGAACGATGATTGCTCCCGTACGCAGGATGCCATCGATGTAATTTTGAACTATTATCATGTTCGCCCGGCGAAGCTCCCGGAGGGCGACATGGATATGAATGCTCGCCTGGAATTTCTCATGCGCCCGGCAGGAATCATGCAAAGACGGGTGAAGCTCGAGGGAGCGTGGTACAAGGAAGCGGTCGGCGCCATGCTGGGCAGCAGAAGTGACACCGGAGCAGTAGTAGCTCTGATTCCGGGCCGATGGTCCGGCTACCGATTTTATGATGCAGGCACCAGGAAATGGATTCGAATTCATTCTCAAAATGCAAAGCTGATCGATGAGGAAGCGATCTGCTTCTACCGTCCGCTTCCGCTTAAGCAAATCGGCGTTCGCGATTTGCTGATGTATATGGTTTCCTGCCTTACAGCAGCGGATTTTGCGATACTGGGCATTGCTGCCTTTGCGGTTGCCGCTTTCGGACTGATGCTTCCGAAAATCCAGGAGCTGATTTACGGACCGGTAATTGAGAGGAAGAGCCTTCGCTTCTTGCTGGCGGTGTTCGGCTTTATGATCTGCCTGCAGCTGGCACAGGTGCTCATCGGCTCCGTAAAGCAGCTGGCCACAAGCCGTCTCGGACGCAAAATAAACGTCCAGGTGGAAGCCGCCGGTATGATGCGGATTCTCTCGCTGCCTGCTGCCTTTTTTCGAGAGTATTCCTCCGGTGATCTTGCAAACCGGATGGATTATTTGAATTCTCTGTGCGGCATGCTCTCGGATGCACTTCTGACCACAGGACTTACCT
This sequence comes from Acutalibacteraceae bacterium, assembly GCA_963597485.1. Classification (GTDB taxonomy): domain Bacteria; phylum Bacillota; class Clostridia; order Lachnospirales; family Lachnospiraceae; genus CAG-791. The sequence continues at coordinate 3,215 of CAVBQH010000114.1, read as the reverse complement.
GCATTTTTTCACTTATGTATATCACACAGATGGCTGCGTACGGGCCGGGCCTTGTGCTGCCGGGAATGATTGTTATCGTTGCTACGGTGCTGATTTCATTGTACACAACCATGGTGCAGATCCGGGTTTCCCAGCAGCAGATGGAGCTTTCCGCGCGGGAAGCCGGTCTTGAATATTCTCTTGTGTCAAGTATTCAGAAAATCCGGCTGGCAGGAGCGGAGAAGCGTGCCTTTGCGAAATGGGCGGATGCGTATGCGGGGTCAGCGCAGCTGCTGTATGATCCGCCGGCGTTTTTGAAGTTTTCCGGCGTTGCCACGAGCTGCATTTCACTGGTGGGAGCCATTGTTATTAATTTCTTTGCCATTAAAACCGGCGTGTCACTGGCGGATTACTATGCCTTTAACAGTGCGTACGGCATGGTTATGGGGGCATTCTCCATGCTGGTCGGCATGACAGAGAACCTGGCACAGATTAAGCCGATCCTGCGGATGCTGCAGCCTATTCTGGAGGCGGAGCCGGAGGCTTCGCCGAGTAAGAAGCTTGTTTCAAAGCTCTCAGGGAATATTGAGCTGAGCCATGTTTCCTTCCGATACACCGAAAATGGTCCCTTGATTGTGGATGATTTGAGCCTGAAAATCCGTGCGGGGCAGTATGTTGCAATTGTAGGTGCTACCGGCTGCGGTAAGTCCACCCTGATGCGGCTTCTTTTGGGCTTTGAAACTCCTCAGAAGGGGGCTGTTTACTACGACAGGCAGGATCTTGCATCCCTGGATCTTCGTTCGATGCGGAGAAATATCGGAACCGTGATGCAAAACGGCAGATTGTTTTACGGAGATATTTATTCCAATATTGTTATTTCTGCGCCGCACCTTACGATGGACGATGCCTGGGAGGCAGCGCGGCTTGCGGGTGTGGAGGATGATATCCGTGCCCTGCCCATGGGAATGCATACGCTGATTTACGAGGGTTCGGGCGGTATTTCCGGCGGACAGAAGCAGCGTCTGATGATTGCCCGGGCCATCGCGCCAAAGCCGCGTATTCTGATGCTGGATGAGGCCACCTCTGCGCTGGATAATATTACGCAGAAGATTGTGTCGGACTCACTGGAGAGCCTGCATTGTACGCGCATTGTCATTGCACATCGGCTTTCCACCATTCGCCAATGTGATCGCATTGTTGTTTTGGACGGCGGGCGAATAGCGGAGGACGGAACCTATGAGGAGCTCCTTGCCAGGAACGGTATTTTTGCAGAGCTGGTGGCCAGGCAGCGGCTCGAAGAGGCGTGACATGCTGCGCGAGAGTCCTTGAAACGTGCAATCAGGTAAAGGGCAAGTTGGTTAAGGATTGATGTACAAGATGTGCTGAGCAAATAAGAGAGATTGAAAATGGGGGCGAATACAACAAAAGACAGCGGAAGAGATCTTGGCGCGGACCGAATTCGGGTTCTTGCGTTTATTCTGGTGCCGGCGGTCCACTTTTTTCTGAATTCTGAATACTATAGTACGCCGATTTCCGGAATGGGAATGTACCTGATGACGGTGGTGCTCACCCTGTGTATGACCTGCGTGCCGTTGTTTATATTGCTTACAGGATATCTTGAGAGCAGCCGGGAGGTTCCGTTATCGGCGCGGGGGCTTGGCCGCTTTTACAGGAAGCTGATTTCGGTATATATTATTTATCTGATGGTCAGTGTCCTGATCCTTTTGTTCCGACTGCTGGTTCGCGGCGAGAGGCTTGGAGGTATGGCCGGCCTTGAGGCGATATTCGGCTTTCAGCACTATTCCTGGTATGTGGAAATGTACCTGGGACTTGCACTTTTGATTCCATTTCTGAATATGCTGTGGAGGAATATCAGGGACCTGTGGGGACACCGGGCGCTGCTTGCGGCCTTACTGGTGCTGAGCGTACTTCCCAGCGTTATGGATATGACGGGACATGCACTTCTTCCGGATTGGTGGAAGGGGCTGTACCCAATCACCTATTACTGCATTGGTGCTTACCTTCGGGAATATGACGGAACAGATGCGGCCGGCATTCGATGGATCGGAAGGCGCAGCAGGCCGGGAAAGCTCTTTTTATTTTTGAGCATTAGTGTGGTGCTGGGAGGAAGCTACTGCGTCCTTCGAAGCGGTAATGGAGTTTACGCTGATGGTGGCTGGAATGACTGGGGGAGCCTCATGCACACCGTGGATGCGGTGCTGCTGTTCCAGCTGGTGCGGTCTCTTGGAGATTCAGGGGATTCGGGATGCTCGGCTTGGGAAGGGAGCATTTGGACCAGGCTTTCGTCCCTTACCTTCGCAGCATACCTTCTGTCATGGCTTCCGGATCAGATCCTGTATCCGATACTGAATGAGCATGTACCGCAAATGACGCTGCGGTTCCGGTTCTTTTTACCGCTGGTGCTGACAAGTGCCGGGGTTTCACTCATTCTGTCTGCGGTGATTACCCCGGCGGCAAGTGCAGCGTCTGGGATGGTCCTGCAGTGCTTGAAAGTCTTCACGGAAAGGCTGCGCAGCGACAATTTTCTGAATCAACTCTGACTGGTTGATGGTGTGGCAGTATATTGGGGATCAAATGATGCGTATTGTCTGCAGTGAATGACAATGGGCGGCGGTTTGAGTTAATTGGATATAACAAGAAAGGAGTATGAAAATGAATCGTATATGGGAAAAAGGAAGAAGAGTATTAACACTGGCCTGCGTACTGGGCCTGATGTTCGTCCTGGCAGGGTGTGGCAATAAGTCCACCATCCACATTGAAATTGATGGGATGGAGAACTACACGCTGACGCAGATTCCCGCCGGTCTTTCCAGCGGTGCTACCACCGAGGACGGAGTTACCGTTACTGTGGATAAGAACGGCGATTATGAGTTTGTCCTTACGGACAAGGACGGCAACGAGCACCCCTTCACGCTGCACTACGAGAACAAGTCGGCAGAGGTCGTATGCGATGAGGAGATCGGCTTTAACCTGAGCATTGAGTAGCAATAAAGCTGCGCAGCACCGGACTTGCGAATGGGCCGGAATGGATTACGGTTCCGGCTATTTATAGGAGGATGTCATTGAAAAGACGCAGATGTCTGAATGCGGCGAGGCAGAAGAAGGAAGGAAAGAAGGGGACGTCCTTCCTTTTTCTGTTTTTTTGTGTGATTTCTCTGACTGGATGTCAGGGTCTTGCGGGAGGAAACACCTTGAAGGAGAACGCGGCCCAGGAG
>CAVBQH010000113.1:0-7686 GCA_963597485.1 Acutalibacteraceae bacterium | reverse complement strand
CCATAGTATCCCTTCCCGCAAAACGAAGGAATCAGCGCCGGATGGATGTTGATAATTCTTCCGGCATAGGCCCGAACCACCTGCAGCGGAATAGCAACAAGGAATCCTGCCAAAACGACAAGGTCTGCGCCTGACTCCTCAAGGGCAGCAAGGAGCGCATCATGAAACTCCTCCCGTGTCGCATAGGACTTCGGTGACAGAACCTCTGCCGGAATGCCGGCCTTTTCTGCCCGTTCCAGCGCATACACACCGGGATTGTTGGAGATCACACGGACGATCCCGGCATTCTGCACGGTCCCGTCCGCAATGCGGTCGATGATGGCCTGAAGATTGGTTCCGCCTCCGGAGACAAGTACTGCAATCTTCAGCATAACTCAACGCCCTTTCTGCTCTCACTCTTTGTATTGCCGCCGGCCTCGATGCATGTCGCATCCTCTGCCGCCAGAACTGTTCCGACAACATACCCGTGATCGCCTGTTGTTTCCACGGCAGCCAGCACCTTTTCCTTATCCGCCGGATCAATGGCAAGAACCAGTCCCAGTCCCATGTTGAAGGTGTTGTACATCACATGCTCTTCGATATCTCCTGTCTTTTGCATCAGACGGAAAATCGCCGGTACCGGATAGCTGTCCTTGTGAATCTGCGCAACGCATCCATCCGGAAGCATGCGGGGAATATTCTCATAGAAACCGCCGCCCGTCACATGGCTGCAGCCCTTCACGCGAACGCCTGCCTCACGAATGGCCTTCAGCGCGTGCACATAGATTCTGGTGGGGGTCAGAAGCACATCCCCGAGCATCTCACCGCCCAGCTCATCGTAGCGTTTCTCCAGAACCTCCTTCCGGTCGATTTCGAAGATTTTGCGGACCAGCGAAAAGCCATTGGAATGTACACCACTTGAGGCAATTCCTATCAGCATATCCCCGGGAGCAATATCCTGTCCCGTGATCATCTCATCCCGTTCCACGACGCCGACCGAAAATCCGGCAAGGTCATACTCCTCATCCGGCATCAGTCCAGGGTGCTCCGCCGTCTCACCGCCCAGAAGTGCGCTGTCCGCCTGTACGCAGCCCTCTGCGACGCCCTTTACGATGGTTGCAATCTTCTCCGGAATATTCTTGCCGCAGGCAATATAATCCAGGAAAAACAGAGGATCGCCGCCGGCACAGGCAACATCATTGACGCACATGGCAACGCAGTCAATGCCCACAGTGTCATGCCGGTCCATGAGAAAGGCCAGCTTTTGTTTGGTTCCTACGCCATCGGTTCCGGAGAGCAGTACCGGATGCTTCATCCCGCTGATCTTCGAAAGGTCAAAGGCGCCGGAAAAGCCGCCGAGCCCGCCGAGGACCTCCGGACGCATGGTCTTTTTCACATACTGCTTCATCAACTCCACAGACTGGTAGCCAGCCTCAACATCAACGCCGGAAGTTTTATAATCAAGTGCCATCGGAAATCTCCTTTTCATGAATGTCAAGTTTACTTATCAGCATTTATTTGGCAGCATAGCCCTTATACCCGGTTTCCTGAAGCCGTGCATCCTTTGCCTTTACCTCTTCCTCCATGGAAACCGTAAAATCCTTCAGCTTTGAAAGGAGCGCCGGATCCGATACCGCAAGAATCTTCGCAGCCAGGATTCCTGCGTTCTTGCCGCCGCCAATGGCAACGGTAGCAACCGGAATGCCGCTCGGCATCTGAACAATGCTGTACAGAGAGTCTCTTCCGCCCAGCGATGTTGTATGCATCGGAATGCCGATCACCGGCATCGGAAACAGTGCAGCACACATGCCCGGAAGATGTGCAGCCATTCCCGCACCGGCAATGATAACCTTGATCCCGCGTGCTTCTGCACCCTTTGCCCACTCAAAGAACACATCCGGTTCCCTGTGTGCCGAGATGATGTGCATTTCGTAGCTGATGCCAAACTGATCCAGCACCTCCGCCGCCTTGCTCATAACACTCATGTCCGAATCCGAACCCATGACAATTCCTACTGTAGCCATTGTTGTCCCTGCCTTTCTTTACTTGCGTAATCTTCAGCTATAACCCCAGGTACATCAAAACAAATCCCAACAGCAAAACCAATCCGTTCAGCACGATCCCGATGTAGGATGTGAGATACATCTTTTCCGGCTCTCTCCTGGATAGGATTCCCAGAATGATGCCGATCAATGCAAAAAAAAGACATATAAAAACCACGCCGCCATAGCGCAGCTGCGCCTGGCCGCCGTTTTTATATGCCAGATAGATCATGATGCCGCAGGACAGCAGCGAAATACTGCCCAGCAGCACCGACAGCAGCGCATTGGTGGATTGCTCACGGCTGTTAAAAAGATGTCCGTGCAGTCGTCTCACTTAGTGTACTCCATACTTTGCATAGTAATCGGTAAGTGCCGCCTTCAGCTCATCCGTAAGGAAGGCCTGTGTCTGTCCCTCTCTCGGTTCTCCGAGATAAGAAATGACATCCTCCATGGTAACGATCGCACCGGCCGGGAATCCGTATTTAGCCCGGATCTCCTCCAGGGCCGATACCTTTCCTTCCTGACCAACCTCCATGCGGTTTAAGGAAACCATAAGTCCCAGAATCTCTACCTTTGCCTGCGCACGCAGGATCGGTACGGTCTCTGCCATGGAGGCGCCGGATGTCGTCACATCCTCAATGATAACAACCCGGTCCCCATCCGCAAGCTTGCTCCCCAGAAGGATGCCGGTATCTCCGTGATCCTTTACCTCCTTGCGGTTTGCACAATAGCGAATGTCCTTTCCGTAGAGACGGCTGATCGCCATTACTGTCGCAACGGCCAGCGGAATCCCCTTATAGGCAGGTCCGAAAAGAACATCAAAGTCAAGCCCGTAGGTGTCGTGAATAGCACGGGCATAATACTCACCGAGCCTAGAAAGCTGTGTTCCGTTCTGATAGGCTCCTGCATTCATGAAAAACGGAGATTTGCGTCCGCTCTTAAGCGTAAAATCGCCGAATTTCAGGACCTTGGATTCCAGCATAAAATCAATGAATTCCTGCTTGTACTGCTCCATGAATTGATTCCTTTCCGGCAAATTATGCCAACACCGAGCGAAGATCCTCAATCATATCAATGGTCGCTGCCCGTGCAGCATCCGCAAAACGCTCTTCGCCGTATTTAGCGTATTTATCCTTTTTATAAGCTGCAATGATGCCGCGGGAGGAGTTAACAATAGCACCCACGCCGTCCTTATCAAAAAATCCCGACAGGTCCTTCGCCGTTGCCCCCTGTGCGCCATACCCCGGTGCCAGAATGAAGGTATGCGGCATCAGTTCACGGAGAATCCTGGCCTGTTCCGGATAAGTAGCCCCTACCACGGCGCCCACGTTGCTGTACTGTCCGTCCATGGATGTCTCACCCCACTCACGAACCTTCTCGCCGACCACCTCATACATCGGGCGTCCGTCCTGCGTCTTAATATCCTGAAACTCCCCGCTGGAGGGATTGGATGTCTTAACAAGGACAAAGATTCCCTTGTTCTCCTGATTGCATACGTCGATAAAGGGCTTGATGCCGTCGGTTCCAAGATACGGATTCACGGTGGCGAAATCCTCTCCGAACACCTTTACGCGGTGCCGGCCGATCTCAACCCGGCCAAGATGTGCCCGGGCATAGGCTTCGGATGTCGAGCCGATGTCACCGCGCTTCACATCGCCGATTACAATGAGCCCCTTCTCCTGGCAGTACCGAACGGTTCTCCAGTAGGTCATAAGTCCCGGAATGCCGAACTGCTCGTACATGGCGATCTGCGGCTTTACAGCAGGAACAAGATCTGCCACGGCATCGATGATTTCCTTATTGAAGTGCCAGATTGCCTCTGCTGCAATGCCAAGATCCTCATCATAGACAGTATCATCTACGTGACGCTCTGCATCCCGAAGCAAAATTTCAGGCAGAAAGTTCATCTGTGGATCCAAGCCCACTACCACCGGTGCGTTTTTTTCCTGAATCTTCTGAATCAATTGACTGATCATTGCTGTCCTTTCTATGTCGCAGTTCACCTGCGGCCAATTACATAGCTACTCAGAGCTTCATCGCAAAAGCGTTGCTAAACATTCCCGGCCCTGAATCGTTATCACTATACTATACTTCATGCCGCTTTTTCTACGCAAGGCAAGTACTTCGCCTACCTTGTCTTTAAGAAAATTTCCTCCCTGGCAGCGTTCTCATCACCCGGATAGGCACTGCGGTAGGACTCCATAAGCGTCCTTGCCTCGTCGAATTCGCCGAGCCGTTCATAGGCTACGATTTCATTAAAGGAAAGACTCTGCAGAGCCTCACTGGTTCCAAGCCCCTTACCGCTTTGAAACGCCTCCAATGCCGAGCTGTAATCTCCGGTTTTCATGCAGCACAGTCCCAGCTGGTTGTATATCTCCGCCGAGCTTGTATTCGAAGCAATCCACGTCTTGTAGACATTGGTCGCGTAATTATAATCCCCCAGTGCCTCATAGGTGCGCCCCAGCATCAGCACTGTTTTTTCGTCCGAGTTGGTCGGCAGCTGCTCCAGATTGGCGCGGGCAGTCTCATAATCCCCGGCATAATAAGCGATGCGTCCCCTGTCATACTGGGACATACTCTCGTCCCCAGTGCTTAGTGCATCCTGCAGATACTGCCTGCCTTCCTCCTCATAGCCGTTCTCCGACATGGCAAGGTAGATCGTAAGAAGCCGGTCATAATTGGAGGGCTCCAACGAAAGCGCCTTTGAGAAATCTCTCTGCATCCCTTCCGTATCGCCCATCTGCATCAAAACGCCGCCGCGCATCTGGAGTGCATCCGCGTCCCGCGGCTTCATTGTCACAATGGCGTCATAGATCTTCAGGGCCTCTTCATAGTTGCCAAGCTTATCATAGCAAGAGCCGAGGTAATAATTGATATCGTATTCGGTTTCGGTCGGAACAATGCCGGATTCCTGAATTGCACTCTCCAGCGCCTGCGCAGCCTTTTCATAGCTGCCAAGCCCCATGTAGGCAATTCCCAGCTGGCGATAATTCTCTTCCGTATCCTCTCCGCCGTCAATTCTGGCCTGCAGAAGATCCGCTGCTTCCTGATAGCTTCCCGCTGAAAGGAGCGATTCACTGCTGCTGATCTGCTCTGTCTGCGTCACGCCGGGTGCCGCACTGCATCCCTGCAGGAGTACAGCGCAAAGAGCTGCCGTCAGGTTACAAACAGCCGCCCGGCGCCATCCTCTTCTCCCATCCATTTTCTGATCCGCGTACCTCATTCCTCTCCCGTTTCTCCGTGTCCTTCGCCGGTCACCGTTTGCTGCTCTTGCCTTCTCTGCAACGGAAGCTGTACCAAAACAATGGCGCCGGACATCAGCACACATCCCACAAGCTCCCGGACGGAAAGCGTCTGATGCAGCAGAAAGAACCCGGAAACTGCACTGATTACCGATTCCAGGGACATGATCAGCGACGCGATCGCCGGATCCGCCCCCTTCTGCCCGACAACCTGCAGTGTATATGCAATACCGCTGGAGAAAATTCCCGCATAGCACAGTGACAATAGTGCCTCCGCAGAAACGCTCTGCATCGGCAGCTCTCCGTGCAAAGCGGCTGCCGCCGTTCCCAAAAGCCCTGTCACCAGGAACTGTATACAGGCCAATTCTACACCATCCGTCCGAACAGCAAAGTAATCCACGCCCATAATCTGAATCGAAAATGCAAGCGCACACGCCAGGAGCATCAGCTCCCACGGACCAATGCTGAAGCTCTCTCCCGCCTTGCTGCACAGGCAGTAAAGTCCCGCTGCCGCAATCACCGCTGCCACCCACACTTTTGCACTCGAGCGCCTGGTGAAGACCAGTGACAGCATCGGTACCATAATGATGTACAGTGCCGTTAAAAAGCCCGCCTTTCCGACAGCCACGTGGGCAATGGCCGCCTGCTGCAGGACCGATGCCACCATTAAAGCTGTTCCGCACACAATGCCGCCAATCACCGCCTGTCTGTGGTCCGGTTCCTCTGCATGCAAATCCCCTTGATCCCTGCGTCTTTTCCTGGCTCTTCGGCGCATCGCCACGAGAGGCAGCAGTACGATGCAACCCATCAGAAAGCGCTGACCCACAAAGGCCAGTGCAGGGATCTCATCCCCGCCAACCTGCTGCGCCACAAACGCCGTTCCCCAGATCAGCGCTCCAAGGAAACAATATATGGCATTGCGCAGCGGCATTTTACCCGCTGTCTGCGCGGCGCCTTCCGTGCCGGAAGCCGGTTTCATCCTTTCTTCTGCCTGTAGCTTCTTCACATTCATCTCCTGTATCTGTTACTGTAAAAATCCTAGTGCATCGTTTGCAAAATAACTGGCCTAATAACGCAGAACTTTTTTCTGAGGCTGCGTGGCTGTGCGAGCTTGCGCGCAGCCTACTCCTCTTCCTCAAACAGAACCGTCACGTAGAAGCCGCGTTCGTTTTCGATAACCGACCGTACAACTCCCTTTGAGGCATGCAGCCGCTGCGTAAAGGGAATATTGCCGCTCATGGCAAGAGAAGGGTTGATGGTATAGTAATAGTTGCTGGGGAGAAGCCCCTCCGAAACCGTCACCGCATCGCCTTCCTTTAAAAGTCCCGGCCGCTCCATTTTAAATTCCATTTCACGCTGTTTCATCCGTATAGGCCTCTTTCACGACCACATTTCAACATGAGTACTCTGCTCGCAGGCATATTCACGATTGGAATTCGCAGGTGCTGAGCAGTTACCATTATTTTTACAGCAAAGGGCGCACCGGTAAAGGTGCGCCCCTATCATCACCATCTTACAGTCTGCTCAGCCGTTGCTGTTATCCGCAGTCCCCGTTTCTTCTGTCTGGCTGTCTTGTTCCTGTGCCGCTCCGGTTGTCTGACTGCTCCCCGTCTGCTGCGTTACTGCGGACGTCTGACCGGTTCCTGTCGTCTGCGTTGTGCCTGCTGCCTCAGACGTATCTGCCTGCTCTGCAGCGCCGGATGTCTGTGCAGCGTCCTGTACATCCGGAAGCTGCGTCAGCAGTGTGTTTGCCCTCTGCGTGTACTCCGAATCCGGATACTTCTCCGCCAGATTTGCAATGACATCCCGGGCCTTCGTAATATTCTCTGCCGCTGCCGTTTTATCCTCTGCAGCAAGGTAAATCTGATAATACGAATCCGCCAGATAATACTGGCGCTGTGCCCAGGTCTGGCCCAGGTTATCTGCATTCTCGAACTTATTTGCCTTTTCCAGATCCGCCGCTGCCGTCTCATAATCCGGCGTGTCTGCCTCGTAGGCCTTTATTCCGGAATCCGCATAGGACTGCAGAATCTGCGCGCGCAGCAGCGGATACAGGTCATCATAGAGCTTCACAAACTCATCCGACATATCCTCCGATGCCGTCTCCGGATCAATCTGAGCCAACGCATCCGCCGCATCCTGCACCTGTACCGAATCCTCGATATACAGTGCCGCACTCTTCATCAGTGCATTGCTCTTGGACGTACTGTCCTCTCCGGCTTCGGTCTTAGCCTGCTGCTCCTGCAGTGCCTGCAGATCCGCCGTCACGGTGTCCAGCTGGCTTTGCAGATCCGTCAGCTGTGCGTCCTTCTGATCCGACTCCGACGAAACCTCGCGAATCTGATTCTGCGCATCCGAACGAATGGACTGCACCCTGGCCGGCATAATCAAAAATGCCACGAGCGCAGCGCCCACCAGCAGTC
>CAVBQH010000112.1:0-7742 GCA_963597485.1 Acutalibacteraceae bacterium | reverse complement strand
CGCATACACCAGATGCTGGACGCCGCATCCACAGCCGTCTCCGTTGTCATAGGAGTGCCGGCAGGCCTCCAGTATGTTGTAAAATCCGATCAGATTCGACTGGATATAGGCGTCCGGATTGGTAATCGAATACCGAACACCTGCCTGCGCCGCGAGGTTCACCACAATGTCCGGCTTCTCGCATTTAAAAAGCTCCTGCACCAGCGCAGCATCTGCGATATCTCCCTGCACGAACCGCCATAAAGAGGACTCCTGCAGCGATTTAGCAGAATCTATGTCCCCTTCTGTCTTTTCTTCCGCGTCCTTCGTTCCTTCGGCTTCCTTTTCCCTTACAAGCTCTGCAATCTGCTGCAGCCGCCACTTCTTAATCGCAGGGTCGTAGTAGTCATTCATATTGTCGATGCCGACGATCCTACGAACCTCTCCGTCCTTCAAAAGCCGCAGCACCAGATTCGCGCCGATAAAGCCGGCTGCGCCCGTCACCAGAACCTTCTTCCCCTTTAAATCAATTCTCTGCATGATATTCCCTTCATTAAATCCATCAGGCATTTCCGAGTACCCGCAAGGAGAATTTCGCGCAGGCGAATTCTCCGATGCGAGAGTGGATGCTGCAGGCATCCACTCTAAGCAGGAGGAGACGTCATCGGACGGCTCCGAGTGCCCTAATCAATGTGGAAGAGGTCTCTCGTATACACCTTTTCCTTCACGTCGTCCAACACGCCGCTGTAGCGGTTTGCGATGATGGCATGCGACATCTCTTTAAATTTATTCAGATCATTCACCACCAGGCTGCCGAAAAACGTCGTTCCGTCCTCCAGCGTCGGCTCATAAATAACCACCTTCGCGCCCTTGGCCTTGATCCGCTTCATAACGCCCTGGATGGAGCTCTGGCGGAAGTTATCCGAATTAGCCTTCATCGTAAGGCGGTACACGCCGACAACAACCTCGTGTTCCCGCTCCTTGTCATACTGCGCCGAGTTTCCATAGGCGCCGGCAATATCCAGCACGCGGTCTGCAATAAAGTCCTTCCTCGTCCGGTTGGACTCCACAATCGCTTCGATCAGATTCTCCGGCACATCCTCGTAATTGGCCAGGAGCTGCTTGGTATCCTTCGGCAGGCAATATCCGCCGTAGCCAAAGGACGGATTATTGTAATGCGAGCCAATCCGGGGATCCAGGCAAACGCCGTCTATGATGTCGCGCGTATTCAGCCCCTTCGTCTCCGCATACGTGTCCAGCTCGTTAAAATACGACACGCGAAGCGCCAGATAGGTATTGGCAAAGAGCTTCACAGCCTCCGCCTCGGTAAGTCCCATCAGGATCGTATCAATGCTTTCCTTATAGGCGCCCTCCCGCAGAAGCGCTGCGAAGAGCTCGGCAGACTCCCTCTGCTGTGCATCCCCGGCATCCAGTCCCACAATGATCCGGGACGGATACAGATTGTCATAGAGCGCCTTCGACTCCCGCAGAAACTCCGGGGAAAATAAGATGCGGTCGGTATGATACCGCTCCCGTGCCGCCTTCGTATATCCCACCGGTATGGTAGACTTAATGATCATGGTAGCATTCGGATTTACCGCAAGGACCAGCTCTATAACTGCCTCCACCGCTGAGGTGTCAAAGTAATTCTTCTTGGAATCGTAGTTGGTCGGTGTGGATATGATGACAAAATCCGCCGAGCGGTACGCCGCCTCTGCATCCGTCGTGGCTGTCAGGTCCAGCTCTTCCTCCCGGAAGAATTTTTCAATGTATTCGTCCTGAATGGGCGATATACGGCGATTGATCTTATCCACCTTCTCCGGCAGAATATCCACCGCCGTCACCGGATTGTGCTGTGCCAGGAGCGTCGCCAGCGACAAGCCAACATACCCCGTGCCGGCCACGGCAATTCGGATCGGATTCCCCTCCCGGCGCCTGCCGGCAATGGCCGCCTCTGCCTGTTTCTGCGAGGCGCTTTTCTCCTTCGGCGCCTCTGTAAAGACGTCCTCCAGCTCGAATCCCAGCACCTCTCCCAGAGTCTGCAGCTGCAAAATGGAGGGCATATACTCTCCCATTTCGATGTGGCTGAGCATTGTCCGATGGATCCCTGTCTGCTCCGCGAGCTCCTTCTGCGTAATGCCCTTCTCTCTGCGCTTTTCTGCCACGAGACGTGCCAATGCTTCCTGATGAAACTGCTTCATATTCCCTCTCCGGTCGTTATGTTGTTATTCGTAACATGCAAATCCATGTATTATCAGGAATATGGTAGCATCTCCTGGTGCCTCGTACAATATCCACGCTAAAATGTTATTATTAAAAACCGCAGTTGAATTTTACCGCAAATCAAATACACTGTTGTAGGTGATGAGGCGCCTTTGGATCATGATGGATTACTGTATCCGCCGGGCGCGAATAAGGAATAAGCTTTCTGTGAGGTACCGCATATGCTCTCCGCAAAACCAATTGATCTGCACACCCATTCCACCTGCTCCGACGGCACCTTTACCCCCGAGCAGCTGGTTTCCCTTGCCGCTACGAAGGGCCTTTCCGCCTTCGCGCTGACGGACCATGATACCGTTGCCGGCCTCGAGGCGGCGCGAAGAGCCGCCGAAGGAACGGACATTGAGGTCATCCCCGGCATCGAGCTCTCGACCAAATATCAGGATAAGGATGTCCACATCGTGGGCCTTTTTATGGACGATACCGATCCGGAATTTGCAGAAGCGCTGAAGGAGTTCTCCGGCGCCAGAGATGTCCGCAACCGCAAAATGTGCGACATGATGTGTGCGGCCGGCATACCGATCCCTTATGACGAGCTTGTAGCCGACAATCCGGATGCGGTCATCACGCGGGCGAATATGGCACGGTTCCTCCTGAAAAAGGGCGTCATATCCAAGCTCAGCGAGGCATTTGACAAGTACATCGGTGATGACTGCCCGTTCTTTTTGCCAAGAGAACAGATCACCCCGCAGATGGCGGTTTCCTTCCTGCGCCGCTTTCACGGCATCCCGATTCTGGCGCACCCCTATCAGTACAATCTGGGGGACAAGGGACTGGAGACACTGATCCGCGAGCTGAAGTCGTCAGGTCTGATGGGAATCGAAGCGTATTACTGCCGGCACACACCCGAAATGACAGAGCACATTCTCTCTCTTGCTGCCCGCTATGAGCTTCTCGTGTCCGGCGGCTCCGACTTTCACGGAGACAACAAGCCCAGGCTTGAAATGGGTACCGGCTACGGGCATCTGCACGTTCCGGCCGAGTGCCTTGCGCAGATGAAGCACGCCCGCTTTCATGTGAACGAGGACACGCGCATCCTCTTCTGCGACTTCGACGGAACTCTTGCCACGGAGCAAAAAATCATCTCCCCGGCCACCAAAGACGTACTGGACCGCTTTGCCGCAGCCGGCAATATCTTCGTGCTTTCCTCCGGCCGCGCCATGTGCGATGTGAAGGCGCTGGCCGAGCGGCTTGACCTTCATTATCCGAATCAGTTTCTGTCCGGCTACAACGGCGCTGAGCTCTATTCCTGTGAAGAGAAGACCACCTTTTTCCGGGAAACGCTCCCTATCCCGGTTGTGCGAGAGGTTCTGTCTCTTGCAGCCGAATACGGCATTTACTGCCACACCTACGACGCCGAGGAAATTGTTGTGTCAAAGCAAGGCAAGGAAACCGACTTCTATACCAGCCGCGTGAAAATGCCGGTGCGCGTCGAGGCTGACCCGGCATCTGCCCTTTCCTGCGAGCCCTGCAAGTGTCTGGCCATCCATCTGGAGAACGAGACCGATCATGCTCTGGAGCCCTTCGCAAGGGCGCTGGAGGAACGCTTCGGAGATGTTCTGCATACCGTAATGTCCAATCCCTGGTATCTGGAGATCGATCCCATCCGCGCCACGAAGGCCTATTCGCTGACCTGGCTCTGCCGGCACCTTGGCATCGATGTCGCAGGCTCCATTGCCGCCGGTGATGCCCAGAACGACAATCCCATGCTGGCAGCTGCCGGCATCGGCATCGGCATGTGCAACGGACTTTCCTCCAATCCGGACATGGAAAAGGCCGCCGATCTCATCACCGAATTCGATAATGATCACGACGGCCTTGCGAAGGCGTTGGAGCATGTCCTTACGCTGTGACACCAGCAATATAAGCGACAGGGCGGCGGATGGATGTCCAGGTTCGGGGACGTTACAGCTTCTTCTCAATGGTCAGGATGTTCTGCCCATCCTTGTACTCGTAGTGCATGTCCTCCATGCTCTTCTTCACCATGAAGATTCCAAGGCCTCCGATGGCACGCTCCTCGGCAGAGAGCGTGATATCGGGGTCCTCCTTGGCCAGCGGATCATAGGGAACGCCGCGGTCCGTAAAGGTAATCTTCACTGCGGAATCGCTGCTGGCCGCTTCCACCCGGATTTTCGCCCGGCCAATCTTCGGAGCATAGGCATAGTTCGCAATGTTCGTAAAAATCTCCTCTACAGCGATTTCGATCTGCATCTGCACCTTCATCGGGCAGTCGATCTTTTCGAGGTAGCTGTCTACAAAGCCCAGCACCTCCATCAGATTCGATGTTACAGCTTCAATTTCCATTTCGTGTTCCGTTGCCATCGTTGCTGTTCTCCTTCCTCCCTCTGTACTCCAGGCACAGCATAGTCATGTCATCAAACTGCTCTGCATCCTTTACAAAGCCGTCTACCGCGCTCCGTACATTTTTCAGGATTTCGCAGGGTGCGGCATTTTTATCCCGGTTCAGTGCTTCTACCATCCGCTCCGTTCCAAAGAGCTCATTGTCCTTGTTCGTAGCCTCCGGAATACCGTCCGTGTAGACAAAGAGCCGTGTCCCCGGCGTAAGTGTCAGCTCGTAGTTCTTATATTTTATCCCGTCCATACCGCCGATGACAAATCCGTGGCGATCTTTATATAATTCGTAGTCTCCGCCGGCAAAGCAAATGGCAGGGTATTCATGACCGGCATTCGCAGCCACAAGCTTTCCTGTCGAAATCTCCAGAATGCCGAGCCAGACTGTGACGAACATCTCCTCCTGGTTGCGTGAGCAAACGGCAGCGTTCGTATCCTCCAGTATCTCTGCCGGCGTTTTCCCCTGCATCGCGTTGTTGGCCAGAATGGTCTTCGATGCCATCATGAACAAGGCCGCCGGTACTCCCTTGCCGGACACATCTGCCATAACAATTCCCAGGTGATCCTCGTCCACGAGGAAGAAATCATAGAAATCCCCTCCGACCTCCTTTGCCGGCTTCATTGTGGCATACAGATCAAACTCCGAGCGGTCCGGAAACGGCGGAAATGTATTGGGAAGCACGTTCTCCTGTATCTTGGCTGCCAATGCCAGCTCTGTACCGATCCGTTCCTTATCCGCTGTGATTTTTTTTATATTATCGACGTAACTAAGCATGTCCTGCTCCATTTTGTCGATCTGCTCCGCCAGCGTCTGGATTTCATCCCGGGTTCGGATGGAGGAAAGACTTTTCGTTCCCTCCTCGGTTCGTTTTCCACTCTCACCGAAGCGCCGTACCTCTCTGGAGAGCACCCCTACCGGTCCGATTATGCGCTTCATCATATACAGAACAAAAACAAGAATGACCACAGTGATCACAACGAAGGTGATCAGAACAATGCTCTTGACCAGGGCCTGCGCAGCACTCCGGATCCGCAGCATCGGCACCTCCACACCGACTACCGCCGCCACCTCGCCGTCCTTTGTCAATACCGGAACAAGCGCAGACATATTAAAGCCAAATTCGCCATTGGAGATGATGTAGTCATCCTGCGGACTCTTCGTCTCTACAACCTCTGCGAACAGCTCAATGTTCCCGGGGTTCATGGCGCTGCGCTCTCCAAAGGCAAAATACGTCTCTGTATTCTCGTTACAATCAAAGAGATACAAAAGCGGCTTCCAGGAGGCATCGCCCTCCTTGTAGGAGCGCAGTTCCTCTGCAGTATAGGAGGCTACATAAATATCGGCAAGCCGCATGTTCCTCTTCAGCGAAATCAGGCCGTTTTCCACCTTCTGATAGGCAATGCTCTGTGTGATCTCTTCCTTCTGGGCCCCCGTTCCTTCCTGCGCTATCTGTGCATAGGTCAGCAGCTCCTCCGGCGTAATCTCCGAAAGAATCTCATCCATCGCGCTGTCGGCAACCAGATACGCCATATCATAGTATTGCTGGCTGATGCTCTGCAGCACCTCGCGATTCCCGAAATAGATGATCAGACCGCTCAGAACAACCCCCATGATCACGAAGCCCGTCACAATCTTCCTTGTGAGTCTTCTTTTCTCCTTCATCCGCCCTCCGTGCATCTCCTGCTGCATCCGCCGGTATCCTCTCCGGGTCCGCCTGCATAATCGCCGCTGCTGAGGATTCTCCACGACTCCCCTTTTGCTCAAGTGGCATCCTCGCGTTCTCTCTTATTCACACGAAAAACAAGTCTCCGCCCGCCATACTCTATGAACACTACGCTGCCATGAAACGAAACGCTCACCGATTTCTCCTTTGACAACGGTACGCTCTCGTCATCCAGTAGGCGATCGACATAAACCCTTTCTCCATTATGCACGAAAAATGCGCCATGGTGCATAGATCTTGCTCTTATTTTGCGCAGGGCATCCGCAAGGAAAAGGCCCCGATCCATATTGTTCAGATCTTTCAGTGAGAATTCATAATCCGAATGCACCATCACCCTTCGATAGGTGCCGCCTGCCTCCACACAAAGCGGCGGACGTCCCTGTGTAATGTGCTCATACAGGCTGTCCAGAAGCTCCGGAATCCGGTCCTCCAGACAGTCCAGCACAGAAAGTGCATCCATTTCCTCTCCGATGGCGCAGACCTGCCTTCCGATCACGGCGCCCTCGTCAATTCCTGCCGACACCTTATGCAGCACAATCTCACTTTCCGGCTCTCCCAGCAGCACGGTCCATAGATGCGGCTGGTGCCCCCGGTTGTACCGCAAACTGCCGGGGTGAATGTTGTACACCGGCATGGCAGCCAGCACATTTTCCTTCAGGATAATCGGGCATGCATTCATAACGAAGCAGTCAATTCCCTTCGCCTCCAGAAAGGCCGCGAGCAGCTCCTCATTATTCCTGACAACGGCAAAATTCAGATCCGGGTAGCGCCGTTTGGCTGTATACACATCCTCGCACAGACGGCTCATCGGCGCAATGAAGCGCTTCACCTCGAAGCCATCGTGTGCCATTAAGGCGTCCAGAGCTCTGGTTCCGTAGCCCAGAAAGCCAACTTTAATTCTATCCATATTAACAGCTGTGGCTTTCCTCAGGGATAAAGGTCCGCTTTTCCTTCAGGACCTCCCTGGCCTTCCTGGCTGCCGCCTCCGCCTCAAGGCTGAATACAAGCTGAGAGTTCACCTTCTCCTTGCCCCTGCGGTCCACCTTTTCATAGGTGCCGTCCGGCTGGAGAATGCTGGCCTGTTCCGTGTCTGCCAGTTCTGTCTCCAGAATATGCCACGCCTTTTCCTGCACAGACCTCTCCTCCAGCGGGAATACGATCTCTACACGGCGGCCCAGGTTTCTGGGCATCCAGTCTGCGGATCCGGCGTAGAATTCTCTTCTTCCCGCATTCTCAAATACAAAGATTCTTGCATGCTCCAGGAAATTGCCGACGATTGAACGTACGGTAATGTTCTCCGAAACTCCCGGAATTCCAACGCGGAGGCAGCAGATGCCGCGGACAATCAGATCAATCGTAACACCGGCTGCACTCGCCTTGTACAGGGCCTCGATGATGTCCGGATCG
>CAVBQH010000111.1:0-7841 GCA_963597485.1 Acutalibacteraceae bacterium | reverse complement strand
AGATGGGACTGAGCAAAGAGCAGGTCGATCAGATCATGAAGGAGAATGGGGAGAGCATTGAGAGCGCGAAAGCATCGATGCAAGCCCAGATCGACGAGATCACGAAAGACCGTGACGGGCTCAAAGCCCAGATTGCGGACAGCACCAAACAGGAACTTTAATTTGCCGAGTGACAACAACGAGGAACTGACAGCAAAGATTGCGGAGCTGCAGGATGTCACGCGGCGCGCTCCCAGCGGTGCAAACGGCGAATTGATTTCGGTGAAACTGCCTCTTCGATTGTGCCGCATCGGAGTCAGCGGCGCTTTCCTGCCGGAAGTGCGGCATACTCCTGTAACCTCATTGGATACCTGAACAGAGGTAATACTCGAAATGGTTCAGATATGAAATGAGGCTGCAGAATACCGGAGTACCCTGCAGCCCCAATCCGCTCAGCCTAGCTGACGGTTGTTCGCGGCGGCCCTGATGACGTCTGCATCAATGACTTTTCTGTCCATCTGTGCGCCAAGCGTCAGCGCATCCGTCATCAGGGCGTCGATGATTCTCGGATTCCCCTGAGAGAGAGAATGGACCGAAGCCATTGCCGCATCATCAATGATGGAATCGGCTCCGCCCGCGACATGGATCTTGTGCCTGACATAATCCGGAATCTCTGCCGCGGAAAGGCCGCGGAAATCATAATGAACGGTAATCCTCTGGCGGATTGCCTCATGGACCGGTTTGCTCAGGGTATTGTTTAAGTGGGATTCCCCGCAAAGGATCAGTGTGAAGCAGTTCAGGGAATCATACTTGAAGTTCATGATCATCTTCAGGTCGTTAAGGATGCCGGTGGACAGCTCCTGGGCTTCATCGATTGCGAGGATGAGCGGCTGCCTCTTCTCTCTATATAAGTAGTAAATCTGTTCCTGGATGGCCTTGAAGAGGGCGGGCTTGCCGCCTGCCTGGCTCAGACCCAGGATCTCACAGAGCTGTTTGTAGAAATCGGTAACGCCGACGGTGGAGAGGCAGATGTACTCCATGTGATAAAGGTTCGGATTAAGCCCTGCCGCGAAACAGCGGAGGACATAAGTCTTGCCCATACCGGGCCTTGCGGTGAATACTCCGACGCCGCGAACATCCTTTAGGTAGTTAAGCCGGCTGGTCATTTCCCTGAAGTCAGAAGACTCGAAGTGGTCCTTTTCTTTCAGGGCGGACTTATCGAAAGGGGTGCAGGAAAGTCCGTAATAATCGGTAAAGGTACTCATGATGCGTCACCTCCGATCTTTGAGTAATCAATTCCGATGTTGTTGCGCTTCGTGTGGCAGTTTTCCACACGGTTGGTCTGCCGGATGGGATACCGCTTTCCTTCGTAGAGGATAAAGGCAGTGGACATATCATTCGGCTCATAGCGGATTTCAATCGTCTGGCCGATGAACTGCATGGGGACGTCATAGCTGGTTTTATCAATGGGGACGGTGGCGTCTTTCCTGACATGGCGTTTAATGCGGTTGAGGAAGCATTCATCCAGCCATTCACGGGACTGGGGAGCTTTGATCCTGTCTTTCGTTTTGAGATAACGGTCTATGGGGGCACATCCGATGCCGGAATGGAAGGAAGTGTTATAGGAATGTATATATTGCTTCAGCATTCCATTGAACTGTGCCAGGGAGTGGATGGATCCGATATCGAGTGTGTAAAGCCAGGTTTCCTTTAAGGTGAGCCATGACCGCTCAATCTTCGCCTTGGAAGCCCCGTCACGGACCCTGACATGGAGAAGGACAATACCGAGGCTGCCGCAGATCAGCGAGAGCTGCTCGTTGGAATAGCTGTAGCCATTATCTACGTAAAGCTTGTCAGGAAGCCCGTAAGAGGCAATGGCATCTTTGAGGACTTTCTGGAAGTTGGCGGCATTGTCGTTGTAGAAGAGCTCTCCGCCGACAAGAAGGCGGGAATGGTCATCAATAATCATGATGGCGTAGACGCGGCGCACTTTACCATCCTCGGTGATATGGGGAAGGTAACAGGTGTCAGCCTGCCACATGCGGCCGAAGGAATCCTCCTCAAACAGTTTACGGTCGCGGACGTTTGGATTGCGCGCGGATTTGAGATCATTCTTTTTGACGAAACGCTGGACGGCGAAGACGTTGACTTTGGGAGAGATAAAGCCGTTCTCTACCAGGTGGTTATAGATTTGCGTGGCGTTGAGGCGGGGGAATTTCTCCTTGACGCGGTAGATTTCTTCAATAGATGCGTCATTCAGGGCACGGGTGCTGCCCTTGTCAGACCAGGTCTGCGGCATCAGAGCATCGAAGCCGCCCCGCTTGTAGAGAGACGTCCATTTCTCGATCGTCTTGTACTTGTAGACGGCGGTGGATCCATCCGGAAGGATCAGCGGCTTTTCGGTGATCCGTTTGTAGTATTCCGTGGCACTGGCATCAGAAAAAAGCCCCTGGACAACAGGAGTGATCAGCGCGAAGTGGAACTGGGCAAGCTGCGTTGCCTTTGCAAGCTCATCGTTTGCATATGTGCTGCTCATCGTGTAAACCTCCTTTTCCATGAATGGTAAGGCAGCGGGATGGCACCGTACATTAACGGGTTCTGGAATAAGGCGGAACAATAAGGAGCCATGCAGAGCCTCCGCTAGGAAAACGCCGGATTGGCATGCGACTGGAGAAAAGAAAAGCCGACTTTCCGGAAGAAGTCCTGCAGGAAATCCGAAAGGACCGGCACACGTTCAATGAACTGCAGAAAGTAAGCGGGATCCGATTCTCTGGAACGCAGGAGGCCGAGAAGGAGCTGGCGGTGGGCCAGGAAGAGCTTCTTCCAGCGGTAAAGGGTGGGAGGCGCGATCCGGAAATCATGGCAGATCTGGCGGACAGTACGGCTCCGGCGCAGATAAGTTTTGAGAGCCTGAAACATGAACCAAAGAGTGTACTGGAAGGCACCAGGAGGTCCTTTAGAAGGGCATGGGTGTGGCCGCAGGCGCACTTGACGCGGAGGATGGAAACCTGGAAGACAACGGGTCTGTCATTCCGGAGATCGACAACGTAACGGCTGTATCTGCCATGAGACTTGAATTGGCCCCTGGCTCTGCAGGCAGGGCAGTTCTGGAAGGAAAGGTCAGGGTAATCCGGCAGGGTGTAAAGAGAAACGGAAGTTTTTCCAACCATCCGGGTATTGCAAAGTAACGATCTTCTTCTTATCATTGCACTGATTCGTGTGCATACGGGGATGATTGACCTGATGCGCATGGAGGCTGGGAGAAGACCGTGCTTGCGAGGCGTTTTGGTCTTCTCCTTTTTCTTTACCTTCTTTCGGGAGACAACTATAGCCGAATCAGTGGAATGGTCAATACGAAAAAAGCGTGCCGCATAAAACGACACACTCGGATCAGCAAAGATATGAAACTCCGAAACCAATCTGCCGTAATGGTGCGGTAGGTGGAGAGTTTAATTTGTTGCGTGACACACATGGGCAATAACTTGCATGCGAGATTATGCTGATTGATAACGCAACAGTGCGACGATGCACACGGTAATTTGGAAAGTGATGGATTCTTCCGCCAATGGGGTGATATTATGGCTTATGTTTATACAATATTGTCACATGGGGGATGGGATCATGTCACTGTTTGGAAGGAAAGAGAAGAAGGAAATCGAACGTTTGCACGAGCTTTTACCGGAGGATGGCAAGAAAATCGTTGCCCTCGAGGAAGAGCTTGCGGCGGTAAATGATGAAGTCAAAAAAGCGGTTGATCAGTATAACAAGCTGAAAGATGCATGCGATGCGGTACAGCGAGAAATCGACGCCAAAAATGCAGAGCTGGAAGAAGTCAAAGACGAGCTTGTAGAAACGCGTGATGAGGTGTTACTGCAGAGCTTTGGACTGTATACTCCGCGCTATGCGTTTATGCGTTCCGAAGAGTACAAAGCGGAGCTCTTGGGTATACGCGCTGAGCAGAAAGACATGATACGAGACGGATCTGCAGTTACCGGAAGCACTTCGTGGACGGTCAACGGCGACGTTAGGAGGGGCAAAAAGATGGTGGCAGACACTCAAAAGCTGCTTCTCCGTGCCTTCAATGCAGAATGTGACGACGCCATAGAGCATGTACGGTACAGCAATCTGGATGCAAGCAAAAAGAAAATTGAGAGGTCCAGAGATGCCATCTCAAAACTCGGAGACATCATGTCGATTCGCATTGCGCACGATTATTACCAGCTAAAGCTTAAAGAGATGTATCTCGCTTTTGAGTATCAAGAAAAGAAGCAGGAGGAGAAGGAAGAACAAAGGGAAGCCAGGGCAAGGCTCCGCGAAGAGCAGAAGCTTGCACGGGAGATTGAGGAAGAACGGAAGAAACTGGAAAAAGAGCAAAAGCACTACGAAAATGCCTTGAAACAGCTCAAGATGCAAATTGCAGCAGCGCCGCAAGAGGAGCAGGAAGCGTTGGCAGCCAAGAAAGAAGAACTTGAAAGTCAGCTGAAGAAGATTGACAAGGAGTTCAAGGACGTGGACTACCGCGAGGCGAACCAGAAAGCCGGCTATGTATATGTCATATCCAACATCGGTGCATTCGGTGAAAATGTCTATAAGATAGGCATGACGAGACGGCTTGTTCCGGAGGACCGTGTTGATGAGCTTGGTGATGCATCTGTTCCGTTCAACTTTGACATCCACGCGATGATCTTTTCCGAAGACGCACCAAAGTTGGAGGCAGCTCTGCACAATGCGTTTGCAGACAGGAAGGTGAATTTTGTAAATCAGCGCAGGGAATTTTTCTGGGTATCACTTGACGAGATCAAGAGGGTTGTGCACGAGAACTTTGATGGTACTGCAGAATTTACGGACATTGCGCCGGCAGAGCAGTACCGGGAGTCGCTGAAAATACGAGAACAGCAACAAAAGTAAAATTGAAACAGTTAATCAGAGGGGCCTCACAAGGGCCTCTTTTTTAATGCAAAGAAAGGAGGAGAGATGGCTGAGTATGGAGTTACGGACAAAGGCTTTGTATTGAAGAGCTATGACACCATTCTAGGCGAGATCCAGAACGCTGTGTCCGGTTCGCTGGGTTTCGATGTCAGTCAGAATCCGCAGTCAATGCTTAATGCTGCGCTTCTGGTGCCATTCGCGGACAAAATCACATCACTTTGGGAAGTGGCGCAGGATGACTACTACGCCAAGTACCCGTCTACGGCATCCGGCGTCAAGCTTGATAATGCGTGCCAATACGGAAACGTATACCGATATCTATAAGGAGATGTGAAGATGATACTGATCGTAGAAAATGACACCCTGCCAACCATTGAATCCGGTAGTGAATTCCTCGAAGCGTGCTCAAACATTGAAATAACAGAGCTACTCGAGATCATGGACGACCTCATGCAAGATGTGGCTATTTTGTACCCGATGAAATACAAGGCTGTCATCAGGGAAATCAGCAGAACAAAGCGAGACTCTTTCAAAAACTAAAGAATCTTAAAAAACGTGTGACACGACAACGTGACACGACCTCGCAAAGCACTATAAATACTGTGTTATTAATAGTGCGCTCGCAGGTTCGAGCCCTGCTGGCCGTATGAAATTTTAAACCTTGCATTTTCAACACGAAACGGTGGTGTTTGAAATGCAAGGTTTTTTGTTCCTAAAAAAGGAAATTTGGGAAATGCGCAGAATATATTGTTGTAGCTGTTTTTATGGAAAATGAGCGAGTTGCGAACGCCTTGAAAATTGCGGGAGCACTGTGCATGCAACAAACCGATATCGAGTGGGAAAACAAGAACATGACTGCGAAGGGGGAATCTGATGGGGGATCAGTTGATTCGCGATCAGCTTGAAGAACGGGAGAGGGAAATTCTTGCACCGTGGGCAGCGCTGTCCGCAAGCTCCCGGGGGCGGCGGCGAGAGGAAGCGCAGGATGACCTGCGGCCGGTATTTCAGAGGGACCGGGATCGCATTCTTCATTCCAAATCCTTCCGGCGACTGAAGGACAAAACACAGGTTTTTATCACACCGGACGGGGATCATTACCGGACGCGGATGACGCATACACTGGAGGTGTCTCAAAACGCCAGAACCATTGCGAAGGCACTGCGGTTGAATGAGGATTTGACCGAGGCCATTGCACTGGGACATGATCTTGGCCACACGCCGTTTGGACATGCGGGCGAACGGGTTCTGAATCGGCTTTGTCCGGAGGGCTTCGATCATGCCAGGCAATCCGTTCGACTGGTGGAATTTCTGGAAAAGGATGGGCAGGGCTTGAACCTGACATGGGAGGTTCTGGATGGCTTTGCCAATCATCAGACAGACGGTCATCCGGCTACATTGGAGGGGCGAATCGTTCGATATTCGGATAAGATTGCTTACTTTCATCATGACATGGATGATGCCATTCGCGGCGGAATTCTGACGGATGACGACGTACCGGAGGAGATTGCAAGTGTTCTGGGGCATACCATGGAAGAGCGGCTGGATACGTATGTGCATGACATCATTTCCAATTCCATGAATAAGCCGATTCTGGAAATGTCAGAGCCGGTCGAGCGGGCTTACCGGCAGTTTCGTGATTTCATGTTCGAGAAGGTCTATACGAACCCGAAGGCCAAGGGAGAGGAAGCAAAGGCAATGGGGATCGTGGAGCAGCTGTTCCACTATTATTACCGAAACGTTGATCGTCTGCCGGAGTATCTGAAGCGGCGGATGGAGGCTTGCGGCGATTCCAGAGAGAGAATTGTCTGCGATTACATTTCGTCGATGACGGACCGGTTTGCCATTGCGCGGTACGAAGAAATCTATGTGCCAAAATGTTGGCAATAGCGTACTCGCATGCGGCTGATGCCGCATACTCCTACTTGGAGTGAGCACCCTATGGGTGCTTCACTCCCGCGTCGGAGAAACCGCATGCGCGGTTTTCTCCTCGCGACTCTTCGCAGCTATGTCGCATGCGCGGCTTTCTCCTCGCGCGCACTCAGAATTGCCTGATGGCAATTCTTCCTACTTGGAGTGAGCACCCTGCGAGTGCTTCACTCCCGCCGCGGAGAATTCGCCTTCGCGAAATTCTCCTTGCGACTCTTCGCAGCTGATGCTGCGTTCTCCTGGCCGATGGTTGTTGATAGAAAGGATCTCATAGACAGATGTACTATCCGGAAGATGTGGTGGAGCAGGTGATATCCTCCAATGATATTGTGGATATTATCGGTTCTTACGTACATTTGAAAAAAAGCGGCGCGAGCTACATGGGGCTGTGTCCGTTTCATAATGAGAAGACGCCGTCCTTTTCGGTTCATCCCGGCAAACAGGTATTCCACTGTTTTGGCTGCGGGGAGGGCGGGAACGCGCTGACGTTCCTGATGAAATACGAAAATTATTCCTTCCAGGAGGCGCTGAAGGTCCTGGCGGACCGGGCGGGGATTAAGCTTCCGGAGGAGAATTTCTCACAGGAGGCCCGGAGAAAGCAGGAGCAGCGGGCTCAGCTTCTGGCGATCAATAAGGAGGCAGCCACCTATTATTACAAGCTGCTTCGCACGCCGAAGGGAAGAGCCGGGCTGGAGTATTTTGCCAAGAGGGAACTGTCGCCGCAGACGATGAACCGGTTCGGGCTTGGATATGCAGACGGCGCCGGTTCGGATATGGTCGCACACCTTCGAAAGCTTGGCTTCTCCGATGAGAATATACTGCTGTCTGGAATTGGCGCCTACGATGAGAAGAGAGGGCTCCATGACAAGTTCTGGAACCGGGTCATGTTCCCGATTATGGATGTCACCAACAAGGTGATCGGCTTTGGAGGACGCGTTATGGGGGACGGAAAGCCCAAATACCTGAATTCGCCGGAGACACCGGTGTTTGATAAGTCGCGTAATCTC
>CAVBQH010000110.1:0-7846 GCA_963597485.1 Acutalibacteraceae bacterium | reverse complement strand
GTGCAGACTATCCCATGGAGGTGCACGGCTTTGCGGATCTTCTGCCCTGGGGGGTGGAGAGTGCAGACGGCGATGGGATCGCACTGACGCTTTCTCCCAACGGCCTGACCAAATTCGTGTATCCCTTCGACTTCCGTCTTACGATGAAGTATAAGCTGGAAGGAAATACAGCCTTCCTTACGCTCACTGTTCAGAATACCGGCAAAAAGGACCTGCCCTTCAGTGTTGGCTTCCACCCGTATTTTGCAGCCAGCAGCCTCGAGAACGTGCACTTTGATATCAATGCACAGACCTGCAGCGAGAATGCCAAGGGCGAGCAGCCGGCAGCCCCGGAGACCATCACGCTGACCCGCAAGGAGGGAAGTGCCGATTCTATCCGCCTGCTGAGGGGCGTGAAGAGCCCGATGGTCCTTACCGATCAGGGAAATGGGCATACGGTTACGGTTTCCTTCGATGAGGCATGCTTCTCCAAGGGTGTGCTGTGGCAGCAGGATGCGGAGAGTTTCGTCTGCATGGAGCCCTGGAACGGATGGGCAAACTCTGTCAATGAAGAGGGAAATCACGAGGTTCTGGCACCCGGACAGAGCAAGGACTTTGCGTGGAGTGTGAGCATACAGTAATGATTGAGCAGCAGAAGGACTGCGTGCGTGATATGAAGTGGTGCGATTTTGTGATGAACACCACTCATATCATGACACAGTCCTTCTGTGGCGTCTTTAACTGGAACGGTGGCAGAGTGCCTCTTTACAGGTGGAAGGAAGAATGATATAGTACTGTACTATCAACACTAATACAGTGAGAACGGGACAATGCCGGGACATCACTCCCGCATTGGGGAAGCAAACAATGAATCATCCAAGCAGCAGAAAACGAATGGTTTATCCACTGGTTCTGGCTCTGGGACTGTCCCTGGGCGTCACCGGATGCAAGAAGGAAGAGGAAATCTACGATACCGGCGTCTCTGTGGAATCCGCAGTCCGCACGGACATCGAGAATGTCTATACCGCCAAGGGCAAGATTATCAGCGGTCAGGAGAGCTCGATGAACGTGAAGGCGACGGCCAGCCAGGATGCCATCATCATCGACCAGGTGTACGTCGGCGTCGGGGATGAAGTTAAGGCCGGTGACGTTCTGTATACCATAGATACCACCCAGGCAGCACGTGACCTCGCACTCAAGGAGCAGCAGCAGGCCATCTCGGATCAGCAGAATGCCATCAAGCAGGAGGACAACGAGCGCGCACTTTCGGATGCGCAGGCCGATTCCGGCGATCAGTACGTTACCGGAACAAGGAATCTTGTGCGCAATGCCGATGATACCAATCAGGCCATTGTGCAGCAGCTCGAGGATCAGGAGAAGCTCCAGACTTATAAGGATGAGGAGACGAGAACAAAGGCTACCTACGATGCCTGGCAGTCCCAGGTGGATTCGCTGCAGTCAGATTATGACGGAAAGCTTTCCCACGCGCAGGATTTGAGCCGCCAGCTGGAGCTGAAAAAGCTCGACAGTGCAGCGGCAGCATCGACGACGGCAACAACCGGGAGCAGCACGCAGTCAACAACCTCGCAGGAGTATCTGGATCTGTCCAAGGAAGCCCAGAAGGCACTGTGGTCCGCAGACGATGCCAAGACAGCTCTGGACCGGGCGAAGACATCCCTGGCCGATGCCAAGACGGCCTATGAGACGGCCAAGACCCAGCGGGAAACCTTTGAAAAGACCGTAACCACCGACCAGCAGGCGACCACCGACAATGTCCGCAAGCTCGAGGATCAGGGAGACACCGTCAACAAGGACAACCGCACGAAGCTTACTGCCGAGGAAACGGCCAGGAACGCCATTGCCTCCCAGGATCTTACGCACAAGTCGGACACCATTACCAATGAGGCAGAGATTGCCAAGCTCAAGGAGAAGCTTGAGAACGGCCAGGTTATTGCGACGATGGACGGCACCGTGACGGCGGTCAATGTCACAGCAGGACAGGCCTACAGCGGGTCAGATGGTGTGGTGCTGGATAACCTCTCGAAGATGAAAGTCAGTGCGGACATTGACGAGGCACACATCGCAGACCTTCAGGTTGGCACCAGGGTTCGCGTGAAGACGGATTCCACCGGAACGACGGAGCTGACCGGCACGGTAACCTTTACATCCCCGACACCCACCAAGGAGACCTCCAACAATACAAACTCCTCCAATGGTTCTACATCCTCCACCTCCAGCAACAACCAGAATACCAAGACGCGGGCTACCTATAAGGTGGAGGTGACACTGGATGAGCCCAATGATCGCCTGCGAATCGGTATGACAGCGACCATCGACTTTATTGTAGCCAGTGCGCAGAATGTGATTGCGGTTCCGAGCTCGTGCCTGATCGATGATGGGGCAGGGAACTATTTTGTGAACGTGATTTCCTCTGCGGCAGATGCAGGTAGTACAGGTGATGAGAGCACCGGAGGCAGCATCTGGGAGGACAGCACAGGATCCTCGGAAACGTCAGCCGCGCAGACGGCAGATGGCGCGGATACAGCAGGCGGCGATCTGGGCGAAGGCGGGGGTGTCATGCAGGTGATGGTCACCACCGGCGTTGCCGGTGACTACTATACAGAGATTACCTCCGGCAACATCCGCGAGGGAGAACAGCTTCAGACCAGCGGCGGTACCGGAGATTACTCCAGCATGCTGGACGGTGTATACGGAGCCGGAAGGTGAGTATGCTTTTCAGAAAACGAAGTCAAAAAACGACAAGACCCGATTATCTTGACGTACTGACTGTCGCGGAGCAGATGCGCGCAGATGAAGAGGTCGGCTGCGGAGAAAGCGCAGAGGGAAGCTGCATCATCCACATGGAGAACATTGTCAAGAGGTTCAATGTGGGATCGGATAACGAGCTGGAGGTTCTCCACGGGATTAATCTGGACATTCGCGAGGGCGAGTTCACTGCAATTGTCGGAGAATCCGGCTCCGGAAAGAGCACATTGATGAACATCATAGGGCTTCTGGACCGGTCTACGGACGGAACCTATGAGATTTTGGGGCGGGACGTGTCCAAGCTCAAAGACGATGCACTATCGGCCATTCGAAACCGGCAAATCGGGTTTGTATTTCAGACCTACAATCTGATTCCGCGCACGACGGCGCTCAAGAACGTGGAAATGCCGATGATGTACGCCCGGGTGCCGCAGGCGGAAAGGACCGAGCGCGCGAAGGCACTGCTGGAAAAGGTCGGCATGCAGGACCGCATGCTCCACCGTCCGGATGCGCTTTCCGGCGGGCAGAAGCAGCGCGTGGCAATTGCCAGGGCGATGGCCAATCATCCGGCGATGATTCTCGCGGATGAGCCGACGGGTGCTCTGGATTCCGAAACCGGCCGACAGGTGATGGATTTGTTTCATCGTCTGCACGACGAGGAGGGCAAGACCATTGTGCTTATTACACATTCCGGAGCACTTGCCGAAGAGTGTGGGCGCATTGTGACGATCAGGGACGGCAATATCATCGATGAGCGAAGAGGCTCACTGGCGCACGGGTAAGCGGAAACATCTTTTCAAGAGAAGGCGGCACATAACAAATGCTGAAAGAGAATATCAAGCTGGCATTTGCCTCGATCGCAGCCAATAAGCTGCGCTCCTTTCTGACAATGCTCGGCATCATCATCGGTATTGCCGCCGTCATTGCGATCATGACGGTGGGAAATTCATCTACGGAGCAGGTGCGGGAGCAGTATGCCTCCTTTGGAACCAACAATGTCAGTGTATATATGTGGCTGGCTAACGAGGTCAGCGTGGATGGCGAGAGCACGGACAATTCGCAGTTTATTCCGAACTTTACGGAAGAGATGATGACCAAAATGCTGAATGCTTACGGCGATCAGATTGAGGCTCTGGCTGTGACCAAGTACATTGGCGGCGGCGGAAAGGCGAAGCCGGCAGGGAAAGCGGTGGCGGACTCGGTTTATGCGAATGTGAGCATTGTGGGCGTCAATCCCGGATATTTTACGGTGAATTCCAGCTCTCCTATATCGGCGGGACGTGTGTTCAGCTCCCGGGAGCTATCCGAGGATTCCATGGTTTGTATCGTATCCGACAAGCTGGTGAACAATCTCTTTGACGGTGATCCGCAGAAGGCACTGGGACAGAGCATTACCATCCCTATGTCGACGGACAGTGCGGGGAATGAGGTTACCGCAGATTATTCCATCATCGGTGTCTATACAATGAACATGTCGGATTACGGGGAGATGTCATCCACTTCGGAGAAAGACCTGTATTCCACGGTTTACATTCCGTATCTGAATGCTGTCTCGTATGTCTCCG
Organism: Acutalibacteraceae bacterium; assembly: GCA_963597485.1. Lineage (GTDB taxonomy): Bacteria > Bacillota > Clostridia > Lachnospirales > Lachnospiraceae > CAG-791. The sequence continues at coordinate 3,536 of CAVBQH010000110.1, read as the reverse complement.
GTGCCAGCGCCAAGGCAATGAATGATTTTACGCTGCTGGTTAAGACAGGAGAGGATGTCATTGCGTTCTCGAATGAGCTGCAGGCCTATCTGACGGGACTTCTGGGCGAGAAGTCGAATTTTACGGTTTATGTGAGCAATAACAAGGAATGGATCGAGCAGGCAGAGCAGAGCATGCGGCAGCAGGTCCTGTCTGTCACCCTGGTCGGTGCCATTGCGCTTTTGGTCGGCGGCATCGGCGTTATGAATATCATGACGGTTACGATCACGGAGCGTACAAGAGAAATCGGCACGAGAAAAGCGCTGGGAGCACCCAATCGGGACATCCGTATGCAGTTCATTACCGAGGCGGTGATTCTGTGCTTCATCGGCGGTATTATCGGGATTGTTGTGGGCGTGGGAATCGGCATCGGCGTCTGCCGGGGTGTGCAGCACATCCCGCCGGTACTGGACTGGTCGAGTGTTGCGGTTTCGTTCGGCGTGTCGGTGGCCATTGGCGTCTTCTTTGGGTATTATCCGGCTAACAAGGCGGCCAAGATGGATCCCATCGAGGCACTTCGTTATGAGTAGAGAAATCATACGAAGATCTTTTTTCAGTTTGTCATTATGCTGGTGACAGTTGCTGCGCTTGTATGGGAACACACCTGGGGATGCGGTGGGAATCTCTACACTACCTGTTGCAAAATATAAAATTTCACACTATAATAATCTAACTCACAAGGGTTAGTAAAGGTTTCGACAGGGATCTTGAAGGTGGGGAAGCTATCCGACGCCGATCGTCAAACGGCAAACCTAAATATAAACGCTAAGAATAATTCTTACGCTCTGGCTGCCTAATCGCACCAGCGTCGCCTGACTTGCACCTGTTCTCGTCAGATACGGCGTCATCATAACAGGAAACGACATAGGCCATGCCGCGGGGCCTGTGGGCGTATCAGCGGATACCGACGATGACGGGGTGCCTGTTCTCCGCCTTCACGAGGGAAACGTCTTCGGACAGAATGAACCGGCTATGATAGTAGAAGCACACGGGATGGGTTTTTGGACAGGGGTTCGATTCCCCTCTAATCCACGACATACGGCCACGGGCGAGCATAGTGCGGAGTAGCTCTGATTGTTCAAAAGACTGGTCGGAATAAAAACAGCGGGATAGACATGCAGTCTATCCCGCTGTTTTTATTCCGGCCAATTTCTGCCTTTCGCAGGTGTCTTGTCGGATACAGCCTCATTCCGAAGCCCTTCGAAAGGCGGCTTTTGAGACGGTCATTTTCATGCAGTATAGGTGTATGCCGAACAACGGTCTTTCTGCTATAATCAGCCGTGTGCCCGGCAGTGGTGCATGCGGGCAGGAAACGGCATTTGCACAAGGCGGGACCTGCAGTGGCTGCTTTGTAAATGTATGGCAGTAATTATTCGGGCAGGCATCACAGGCATAACACAATACTTCGCAAAGAGGAGAGAGCAAAGCAATATGGAAGATAACGACAAGATACCCATGCAGACACAAGAGAACCGGCCGGATGCAAACGACGACCTTCTGCAGCAGCTGAAGGCACTGACAGCCTACACCGTAGAGGACGACCGCTTCCTTCCGGACCTTGGCTGCCGCGGATACGTGCTGCGGCACAACAAAAGCGGCGCACGCATTGCTCTTTTGCCGAACAACGACAACAACAAGGTGTTCTACATCGGTTTCCGCACACCGCCGGAGGATTCCACCGGTGTTGCGCATATCATCGAGCACACCGTCCTTTGCGGCTCCCGCGATTTTCCGGTCAAGGATCCGTTCATCGAGGTGGTAAAAGGGTCCCTTAACACCTTTCTCAATGCCATGACCTATCCGGATAAGACCGTCTACCCGGTCGCCTCCACCAACGAGAAGGATTTTGCCAACCTGATGCACGTGTATCTGGATGCGGTTTTCCATCCGAACATCTATACGAATGAGAGCATTTTCCGCCAGGAGGGCTGGCACTATGAAGTGAAGGATGAGGAGGGAAAGACGCCGGAGGTTGTCATTAACGGCGTTGTCTACAACGAGATGAAGGGCGTAATGTCCTCGCCGGATGATGTCTTAAACGACGCGGTCCTTGCATCGCTTTATCCGGACACTACCTACTCCATTGTCTCCGGCGGCGATCCCGAGGTGATCCCGGAGCTTTCCTATGAGCAGTATCTGGCGTTTCACAAGCGCTTTTACCATCCGTCCAATGCGTACCTGTATCTCTATGGTGATATGGACGTTTTAGAGCGCCTGTGTTTTATCGATGAGAAGTACCTTTCGGACTACGATCTTTTGGAGGTGGATTCTGAAATCCGGCCGCAGGAGCCATTTACGGCACCTGTTCAGAAGGAAAAATATTACAGCATCCTGCCGGAAGAGGATGAGAAGGGAAAGGCATACCTCTCCTGGAATGTGGCACTGCCGATCCACGGAAATGCTAAGGAAATCCTGGCCTTTAGGATTCTCGATTATGTGCTGTGCGACGCAGAGGGAGCACCGGTGAAGGAGGCACTCCGCAAAAAGGGCATCGGCCAAAGCGTGGAGTCTTTGTATGAGCCGGGGCTGTATGAGCCGTATTTTTCTGTAGCGGCCAAGCTCACCGATCCGGAGCATAAAGACGAATTCGAAGCGACCATACTGGAAACTTTAAAGGGCATTGTAGAAAGCGGCATTGATACAAAGGCACTGCAGGCCGGCATCAACTACCATGAATTTCACTACAGAGAAGCGGACTTTGGTTCTTACCCCAAGGGTCTTGTCTACGGATTGGATATCATGGATACCTGGCTGTATGAGGAACAGCAGGTGTGGGACAATCTGGATATCGGGCACTTCTACGATGAGTTAAAAACAGAGGTCGGCAGCGGATATTTTGAAGGACTGATTGCCAAATATCTTTTGGCCAACCAGCACCGGAGCACCGTTGTGCTGCTGCCCCGGAAGGGATTGACCGAGGAGGCGCTGGCCGAGCAGAAGGCAAAACTGGCGGACTTTGCAGCATCGCTTTCTGCAGAAGAGCTCCAGGCGCTTCGCGACAAGGAGGCGGCGCTTCGCAATTGGCAGAACACGCCGGAAACCGAGGAGGCGCTGGCGAGCATTCCGGTGCTGGAGCGCAGTGACCTTACAAGAGATCCTGTTTTGCCGGTAACTAAGGTCATAAAGGATGCCGCAAACGGATTCCCGATTCTGACACATCCGGTCTTTACCAGCGGCATCGATTATGTAGATCTTGGGTTTGATGTAACGGACATTCCATGGGAGGATCTACGGTATCTGGGTGTTCTGCGGACACTGATGGGAGCACTGGACACCGAGCATTACTCCTACCAGGCGCTGGACAATGAGATCAATATTGTTTCCGGCGGCATTGCACCGGGCGCGACCGTTGTTGTAAGCGCGATGGATTCGGATCATTTCCGCGTACTGTACAGGGTCTGCCTGAAGACGATGGATGCATCCTTCCCGGAGGCTTTGGCTTTGGCCGGTGAGATGCTTTTTGCTACCAAATGGGAGGATACAGACCGTATCCGCGA
>CAVBQH010000109.1:0-7851 GCA_963597485.1 Acutalibacteraceae bacterium | reverse complement strand
AGGGCAATCTGCATGCCCTGACCTCCCAGAACGTAGCTGGGACGAACCAGAACAGGATAGCCCAAGCGGTGCGCCACTTCCTTTGCCTCTTCCGCCGTGTAGACCGTAGCACCGGCTGCCCGCTTAATCTCGCACTTCTGAAGGACCTCATCAAAAATCTCACGGTCCTCTGCCGCATCCACGTCCTTTGCATCGGTTCCGAGAATCGGAACCCCCATCTGCGTCAGGCTCATCGTCAGCTTGATGGCTGTCTGTCCGCCGAACTGAACCACCGCATAATCCGGATGCTCAATATCTACGATGTTCTTCACATCCTCCGGCGTCAGCGGCTCAAAGTACAGCTTGTCCGCGATATCAAAGTCAGTGGAAACCGTCTCCGGATTGTTGTTGATGATGATGGTTTCATACCCTTCCCGGGCAAAGGCCCAGGTTGCATGCACGGAGCAGTAATCAAATTCAATACCCTGACCGATGCGGATCGGACCGGAACCCAGGACCAGAATCTTCTTGCGGTCGGTAACGCGTTCCTTTGCCTCATCCGTATCCGTCGTGTTGTACACCGAGTAGAAATACGGTGTCTGCGCTTCAAACTCGGCTGCACAGGTATCTACCATCTTGTAGCGTGCCGTAATGCCGTTGTCGTAGCGAAGCTGTGCAATCTCCTGCTCTGTCTTGCCGGTCCAGCGGGCAATAACAGTATCCGGGAATTCCATGCTCTTCACCTGCGCCAGAAGTTCAGCCGTTAAGGGCTCCTTTTTAATCCTCTCCTCCATGCGGACCAGATTATGGATTTTGTCAATGAACCACTCATCCACCATGGTAATCTCATGGATGGTCTGACGGGAAATTCCCTTGCGCAGAGCCTCTGCGATCACCCAGATTCTCTGATCATCTACGACGGTCAGACGAACGAACAGCTCCTCCTTGGACAAATGGCTGAAATCATAGCTGTCCAGCGCATCCACGTGCTGCTCCAGCGAACGGAGTGCCTTCATCAGGCCGCCCTCGAAGCTGGTGCAAATGCTCATGACTTCGCCCGTTGCCTTCATCTGCGTGGTCAGCGTTCTCTTGGCATGAATAAACTTGTCAAACGGAAGGCGCGGGAACTTCACCACGCAGTAATCCAGGGTCGGCTCAAACGACGCATAGGTTTTGCCGGTTACCGCGTTCTTGATCTCGTCCAGCGTAAAGCCCAGTGCAATCTTGGCTGCCACCTTTGCAATCGGATATCCCGTTGCCTTGGAAGCCAGTGCCGAAGAGCGGGACACACGCGGATTTACCTCGATGACGCAATACTCAAAGCTGGTCGGGTGCAGAGCAAACTGTACGTTGCAGCCGCCGGTAATCTGCAGCTCATCGATGATATTCAGGGCCGCTGTACGCAGCATCTGATATTCCTTGTCGGAAAGCGTCTGGGAGGGAGCCACAACGATGGAGTCGCCCGTATGTACACCGACGGGATCGATATTTTCCATGTTGCAGACCGTAATGCAGTTGCCTGCACCGTCACGCATCACCTCGTACTCGATTTCCTTCCAGCCGGAAATGCAGCGCTCCACCAGTACCTGACCCACGCGGGACAGACGAAGTCCGTTTTCAAGGATCTTACGCAGCTCTGCTGTGTTGTGCGCAATTCCGCCGCCGGAGCCGCCCAGCGTATAGGCAGGGCGCAGAACCACCGGGAAACCGATCTTCTCCGCAAAGGCAACGCCGTCCTCTACGTTCTCCACAACCTCGGAGGCAGCAACCGGCTCGCCGATCTTCTCCATCGTTTCCTTGAACATTTCACGGTCTTCTGCCTTTTTAATGGTCAGCGCCGTGGTTCCGAGGAGCTTTACGCCGTGGGCATCCAGAAATCCGGATTCCGCCAGCTCCATACCAAGATTAAGCCCTGCCTGTCCGCCAAGGGTCGGCAGAATGGAGTCCGGCTTTTCCTTCTCAATAATTTTCTCCAGGACCTTTGCGTTTAACGGCTCAATGTACACCTCATCCGCTATGTCCTTGTCCGTCATGATCGTTGCCGGGTTGGAGTTCACAAGGCAGACCTCCACGCCCTCCTCTTTCAGAGAACGGCAGGCCTGTGTGCCGGCATAATCAAACTCTGCAGCCTGTCCGATGACAATGGGGCCGGAGCCGATCACCATTACCTTTTTTACATCCTGTCTCTTGGGCATAATTACTCGGCCTCCTTTTCTCCGGCTGCCGTATTGCGGCCGTTTCGAATGTTGCTGATAAACCGGTCAAAAAGGAATCCGGAATCCTGCGGTCCGGGGCAAGCCTCCGGGTGGAACTGAACAGTAAAGATGTTCTTGTTCTTATAAAGCAGTCCCTCATTGGTTCCGTCATTGACATTGGAGAAGAGCGGCTGTGCGATTTCCGGGTTAACCGACGTTTCGTCCACTGCATAGCCGTGATTCTGGGAAGAAATATAGACTCTGCCGGTCGTCAGATCCTTCACCGGGTGGTTTCCGCCGCGGTGACCGTATTTAAGCTTGTAGGTGTCACTTCCGGTAGCCAGTGCCATCAGCTGATGTCCGAGGCAGATGGCGAAGATCGGAACCCCGCTCTCATAGAGCTTACGAACCTCTGCGATGATCGATGTACATTCCTTCGGGTCTCCCGGTCCGTTGGAAATCATAATGCCGTCCGGTTCATCTGCAAGGATCTCCTCCGCTGATGTCAGTGCCGGATAAACCGTCACATCGCAGCCGCGCATGGTAAGGCTGCGAACAATGTTTTTCTTAAGTCCGACATCTAAAAGCGCAATGCGAAGTCCCGCGCCGTTTAACTCGCGCACGAGGCTTGGCCGCTTTTCCTTGCAGGAGACATCTCCTTCCCGGCAGCGCTCAAACGCTGCCGCATCAAAGGAAGCATGGCCGGAAATTGGTCCGTTCTCCGCAAGATCTCTCGCACCGGCTTCTGTATATTTATCCTTGCATGTTACCTTCAGAACCACCTTGTCGCAGGTGTATTTGTGCAGCTGCGGCAGGATGATATTCAGGTCGTAATGCTCATCCGTAGTGATCATTCCGTTCATCGTGCCATGCTCCCGAAGAAGCTTTGTAAGCGCACGTGTATCGATATTCGCAATGCCCGGAATGTCATACTGCTTCATGAATGCGTCCAGAGACTCATCGCTCCGGAAATTGGAAGGTGTATGGCACACCTCCCGCACAATCAGTGCATCCGGCCAGGGCCGGTCCGATTCCATATCCTCCAGGCAGATGCCGTAATTGCCGATCAGCGGATAGGTCATGCAGACAGCCTGTCCCGCATAGCTCGGATCGGTCAGGACCTCCGGATAGCCTGCCATAGAAGTGTTGAACACGATCTCACTGATCACCTCTTTGACGGCGCCGAAGGACGTCCCAGCAAAAACCGTCCCATCCTCCAGAATCAAAAATGCCTTCATTCTATACTGTCCCTTCTAAATGCTGCCGGAAGCAACGCTTACCGGAAATACTTTACGCCGCTCTCGAAGATCCGAAGATCCTGCTCGCCCACAATGTTCATGGCCACATGATCACCGATGCGTTCTGCATGGCACATCTTGCCGAAGACTCTTCCGTCCGGACTGGTGATACCTTCAATCGCGCAGTAGGAACCGTTGATATTCCATTCCTCATCCATTGTTACAGCGCCGGTCGGATCGCAGTACTGGGTAGCAACCTGGCCGTTTGCAAAGAGCTTGTCCAGCCATTCCTTCGGAGCAACAAAGCGTCCCTCTCCATGGGATGCCGGATTTACGTACACATCGCCAAGTGTCGCTCCCTGAAGCCAGGGCGACTTATTGCTGACAACCTTAATATAGGCTTCCTTCGAAATATGACGGCCGATGGTATTGAAGGTCAATGTCGGAGAATCCTCCTTCTGTCCGGTCAGCGCACCGCTTGGCACCAGTCCCAGCTTGATCAGTGCCTGGAAGCCGTTGCAGATGCCCAGCACCAGACCGTCCCGCTCATTCAGGAGCTTCGTGATTGCCTCTCCGATTCTCTCATTGCGGAAGCTCGTAGCAAAGAACTTCGCGCTGCCGTCCGGCTCATCACCGGCAGAGAAGCCGCCCGGGAACATGATCATCTGTGCGCCTTCAATGGCTGTCCGGAATTCCTCTACGGACTCGCGGATGCCCTCCGGCGTAATATTGCGGAACACATGCACATCCGCTCTTGCTCCGGCTTTCTCAAATGCAGCGGCCGAGTCATACTCGCAGTTCGTACCGGGGAGTACCGGAATGAATACCGTAGGCTGCCCCAGCTTGTGCGAGCAGACATAAATCGAATCCGCATGATACAGCGGTGTCTCCACCGGCTCAGCGCCCTTCACAGCCACGGTCGGGAACACACTCTCCAGTGTGCCCTTCCAGGCTTTGAGCGCATCCTCATTTCCGACGGTAACACCGGCGTACTCCAATCCATCATCTGTACCGGTCACCGTACCGATAATGTCATAATCCACATCCTCAAGATCCTCCAGAACAGTCACCTCGTCAGCACGGATCTCCAAGAGTATATCGCCCATTCCGTTTTCAAAGAAAGCTCGTACCGGCAGCTCCTCGTTAAACTTCACACCAAGATGATTGCCGAAGGCCATTTTGGCTGCCGCAGCTGCGGCGCCGTAGCAGTCCAGCGCATAGCCGGAAACGGCAATGCCGGAGCGCAGGAGCCCCGTGATCTTCTTGTACAGGTCAATGACAGCATCATAAACCGGAATATCGTATTCGTCCTTCTCGATGTGGAACTGCACGAGAACATTGCCTGCTTCCTTAAGCTCCGGTGTCACCACATCATCCTGCTCGGCCACATCCACCGCAAAAGATACCAGCGTCGGCGGAACATCAATATCCTTGCCTCTGTCCTCGTAGGTTCCGGACATGGAATCCTTGCCGCCGATGGATGCAATGCCGTAGCCAAGCTGTGCATCATACGCGCCCAGAAGGGCCGCAAAGGGCTGGCTCCAGCGCTTCGGATCCTTGCTCATTCTGCGGAAGAACTCCTGGAAGGTGAAATGCAGTGTATCAAAGGAGCCGCCGCCGGCAATGATCTTCGCAACAGACTGTGTCACGGCATAAATGGATCCGTGGTACGGGCTCCAACTGGACAGGTACGGATCAAAGCCATAGCTCATCATGGTTACCGTGTTGGTCTTGCCTCCCAGAACCGGAAGCTTGGCCACCATCGACTGCGTCTCTGTCAGCTGGTACTGTCCACCGTACGGCATGGTTACCGTTCCGGCACCGATGGACGAATCAAACCGCTCCACAAGGCCCTTCTGGGAGCAGACATTCAAATCGCCCAGTTCCTTTACAAACGCAGAGGCAAACGCCTGTGCATCCTCTGAATTCTCCGGAAGTGCCTCCAGGATCTGTGCTGCCTCCTTGGACGCGATCTTCCGCAGATAGTTGTCCTCTTCTGCAGGAGCATCCACAGCAACATCCGTCTCCTGATGTGCTCCATTTGTATCGAGGAAGGCTCGTGAGATATCGACAATGGCCTTTCCTCTCCAGTTCAGAACCAGGTTCGGCTTCTCTGTGACCACAGCAACCGTGGTTGCCTCCAGGTTCTCCTCTGCCGCATATTTTAAGAACTCGTCCTTATTCTCCGGCGCAACAACAACCGCCATGCGCTCCTGGGACTCGGAAATGGCAAGCTCTGTGCCGTCGAGGCCTTCGTACTTCTTCGGAACAAGGTCCAGATTCACATTCAATCCGGCAGCCAGCTCTCCGATGGCAACCGATACACCGCCTGCTCCAAAGTCATTGCACTTCTTAATCAGTCTGGAGACCTCCGGCCGGCGGAACAGTCTTTGAAGCTTGCGCTCGGTGGGTGCATTACCCTTCTGCACCTCTGCACCGCAGGATTCCAGTGATTTCTCGGTATGCTTTTTAGAAGAGCCGGTGGCTCCTCCCATGCCGTCGCGTCCGGTTCTTCCGCCCAGGAGAATGATGATATCTCCGGGATCACTGCTCTTGCGCATAACATCCGCGCGTCTTGCAGCTCCCATTACCGCACCGATCTCCATGCGCTTTGCAACATAGTTCGGGTGATAGATTTCCTTGACCTCTCCGGTAGCCAGACCAATCTGGTTTCCGTAGCTGGAATATCCCTGTGCTGCACCAAGGCAGAGCTTTTTCTGCGGGAGCTTACCCTCGAGCGTCTGTGAAACCGGAACCGTAGGATCTGCTGCTCCCGTGACGCGCATTGCCTGGTACACGTAACCGCGTCCGGACAGCGGATCGCGAATGGCTCCGCCAAGGCACGTTGCCGCACCGCCGAAGGGCTCGATCTCCGTCGGATGGTTGTGCGTTTCATTTTTGAAAAACAGGAGCCACTCCTCCTGCACCGGACCTTCTCCGTAATCCACCTCTACCGGGATCACCACTGTGCAGGCATTGTTCTCCTCTGACTCTTCCTGATCGGTCAGCTTTCCTTCAGCCTTGAGCTTTTTCACGCCGATAATGGCAAGATCCATCAGGCAGGGATACTTGTCCGGGCGATTCTCGTACATCTCCGCCCGTGTATCCTGATAGCTCTGGAAGGAGGTCTCCATCGGAACCTTGTAGTAGCCGTCCGCAAAGGTAACGTTGCGAAGCTCCGTGGAGAATGTTGTATGACGGCAGTGATCCGACCAATAGGTGTCCAGCACGCGGATCTCAGTCATCGTGGGATCACGGCGGATCTCACCGTCAAAGCGTCCGCTGAAGTAATCCTGGATCAGCTTGAAGTCCGCAAAGGTCATGGCAAGGCCAAGGGACCGGTACAATTCCTCCAGCTGCGTTTCGTTTTTATCAATAAAGCCGTCGAAAACAACGACATCCGGCGCAGCCTGATACTCCGCCTCCAGCGTTTGCGGCTTCTCCATGCCGGTTTCACGGGAATCCACCGGATTGATCAGATTGGATTTGATGCGCTCAAAATCCGCATCGGAAATGTCTCCGGTCAGCACATAGGTCTCTGCCGTCTTGATAATGACATGCGAATCCGGATTCAGAAGCTGAATGCACTGCACTGCTGAATCAGCTCTCTGGTCAAACTGACCGGGAAGCGCCTCCACCGAGAAAATTCTGGCTCCCTCCGGTGCCTCAAAGGATTCCAGATACAAATCATCCACAGGCGGCTCCGAGAACACACATCTGCACGCCGTCTCAAAGACATCCTCCCGGATGTTCTCCACATCATAACGAATCAGAAGCCGCAGCTCTTCAATTCCTTCTACTCCGAGAAAGGCCTTGATCTCTTCCTGCTGCTGCGCAGCCTTGACCGCATACGGTTTCTTCTTCTCCACATAGACTCTTTTTACATCACTCATTCCTGCTGTCTCCTTCGCGGGGCATACCCCGACCGTCGCATCTTTGCAATGTATTGTCCGATTGATTTCTGCATCCGCCCCGAAGGATGCTCGTGGCCTCCGGGCACAGTTACAGTCATACTTCTAAGGATTATAGCATAGCGCCCGATACATGTTACAGGAATGTATCATGGAAAAAGATAGAAAAAAAACAAGACGGGATATTTTCTTTTGGGCAAAAAGAAAGGGAGGGGATCGCAATCCCCTCCCGAAGGAACTTTTAATGTGATTGTTCAGCATCATCTCGTTTTTCCTTCGGAAAACCTCGATGGAGCTGGCCAGAGGCGCTTATGGCTGAAAGGACGCATAGGAGCGCAGGAGCTGATACAGATCTTCCTCTGAATCCTCCCGTACCTTTACCACGATGGTATTACCGTCTTCTTTCTGTTCAAATGTGGTCTTGCCATCCTCCGCTACTGTCACGCTGCCCCGCACCGGTTCCTCAAAATAAGGTTCGGCAGAAGGATCAAGGGCGTATTCCACCGCAAGGGGATCCCACCAATGAGG
>CAVBQH010000108.1:0-8041 GCA_963597485.1 Acutalibacteraceae bacterium | reverse complement strand
ATTTCTAAGGCTGATTTTGAAATTTTATTTGGCGAGAACGCCACATGAGCAAAAGGAAAGCTGCGCAGCAGCGATTTTGCGAATGGGCTCTGAATAGTTACCTATATGATAGTTGTACCACATCCCCAAATAAGCTGTAAACGGTGGCTCTCCTGATTCACTGCCGTTCCTACTCCAGGCTCACACCATCCGCCAGAAGCTCCTCATCTGTCTCGTGCTTTCTTCCCCATCCTGTCAGGATCGCTGCCCAGAAGACGATGGCCAGTGCAACGGAGTGGAAATTATAGGCCACAAAGGATACCGAGCTGTAGTTCTCTCCGACAACGCCCGCTGCCAGTGCAATGGCAACCAGATTCAGGCAGGCCGGATTGGTCGGAACCAGATAACCGACGCCGCAGCCAAGTCCGTCCAGAATGTTGGCGCACCGGGCTCTGTCAATGCGAAACGGCCGCAGGAATTTGCGGATAATCGGGCCGCAGAACGTGATGGCAGAGGTTCCGCTGCTGATGGCGATCGAGACAATGCTGACCATAGCGCCCGCTGCAATCTCCGCACTGCGGTCGGAACCGGCATGCCTCTTCATTACGTTCAGGATCATCTCCAGCACGCCTGCATGGCTGATCAGGCTGACCATGATGAAAATGAAGAACAGAAACACAATCGAACCCACCATTCCGTTAAAGGCAGACGGTAAGAGTCCATCGTCCGCATTGATCAGTCCGGCCAGATCCGTGTAGCCATAAAGGAACAGCATAACAATTCCTACCAGCTCACTGGTAAGCAGTGCTGTGAATACGCTCTCCTTCCGCAGCATCAGAATAATGGCAAGTGCAGGAACCAGCAAAAAGGCAAGGCTGGACAGATATTCTCCGTTCACATCCGCTGCACTCGTAACCGCGCCGGAGCTCGATGCCATTCCGACGATTCCATAGCACACAACCGCAACGGCGCCGGCAATCAAAGAATACTTTAATCTGGAGCGAACCACCTTCATGGTGTCCACCTCCTGCGTCAGAGAGGACGCAATCGTTGTATCGGAAATCGGAGCCAGATTATCGCCAAAGCATCCGCCGGCCAGAATGGCCCCGCAGACCAGATTCACATCGCATCCCATCCCGACCGCCAGCGGCAGGAGAATCGGGCCTGTCGCGTTAATCGCCGTAGCCGCACTTCCCGTAGAGGTTGAGAGCACCGTTGCAATCAGAAAGCATACCGCCGGCACCAGTCCGATCGGAAGGCTTGCCCGGGAGAGCAGATACAACAGCGCATCCACAAGATGGGAGGCTGCGAGTATTTTGGACATTACACCGGCCATCAGGAAGCAGGCCACCATAAAGGCCATAATGTGATCCTGCAGTCCTGCCGTTACAGCATTTGTGAATTCCTTCTTGTCCTTATATACAAGAAATCCGGTCACCAGGGCAAAAAATCCTGCTGCCCAGAAATTTCTGGTGGATCGGTAGCCAAAGCCTACCATTACCACCATGCTGCCGATCATTACCAGCAGCGGCAGGACAGCCCCGAGCTTCCCAAGATAGGTCTGCGCATACTGCTCCTGCTGCCCGGCATCCGCCTGCGTGTTCGTTACTGTCTGTTTGTTTGTCATAATCCCTTCCTCCGGATTGCACATATCGTTGCGATGGCTTACTATAGCACCTAATCCATACTAAATCAATATGTTATAGTGGAATTGATGAGAGGATGCTGATAACATACTGCTGTACACAAGAGCGCGCTATAATACAATGATACCAGGGCCCCAAGGTTCAAGGCTCCGATGAGAGCCTGCTCTTGCAGGGACCTTGGGACCCGCCAAAACAAGGTAAACAGGAGAATATGTGATATGACAAAAATGAAAGAATCCATCTTCCGCGACGTGTTCCGTACCCCTACCGCCGAAGATTACATCGATGAAGCCGAAAAGGCGGTGGTCTGCATCAACACGCGCCGCCGGGAAACGGAGCACGGGCTGGTATGGTCTTTGGAGGATGCAAAGACCTATCTGCCCAACTACTATGATGAAATCTGCATGTATGCCGGAAGTGCCGGCATCGCGCACTACCTTCTGGAGCTGTATAAAGCTGTCGGAAAGGAGAACTACCTTGCGGACGCGAAGGAAGCGGCGCGCTACATCATCTGGCGCTGGGATAACCAGCGCGAACTGGCAAAGTGCTTTTCCAAATACGCCTTTACCACCGGCTACGGCGGCGTTGCGGTTTTTCTGGATGAGCTGTATGAACTGACCGGAAATGAAGAATACAAACGGGTGATTTGTGAAATTGCAGAGGCCGCCATCGCGGAGGCCGTCCCAGCTCCGGACGGCGATGGCTTTTTCTGGAGCTCCTATCCGGGCGTTGTCGGCGACGGAAGTGTACTGCTCCTGCTGCTGCGGCTCGGAAAGGAATTTCAGCGCCCGGATTGGACCGATTTCGCCCTGAAGGCCGGACGCCGCTATCTGCACAAAGCACGTACCTATGCCGGCGGCGGACGGTATTACCTCGGCGTCGATCCGACGTATTTCGGTGCCGGTGAGGAATACATTGATCCCAATTTCCCCATGGGCGCCTGCGGCATCGGTTTTCTATTGCTGCGCCTGTATGAAGAGAGCGGCGACAAGGTCTTTCTGGATGCTGTTGACGGCATCCATGACTTCGTAAAAGCGGTCGCCCTTGAAAACGACGAGCACACGGCTGCCCTCCTGCCGCACGGACTCCCTACAAAACCGGATGTCTATTATCTTAGCTATTGCCACGGGCCGGTCGGAACCGCACGCTTTTACCACGAGCTCTACGCCGTTACCCACGATCCCGAGGCAAAGCTCTGGGAGGAAAAGCTCCTAAACGGTATCATTCAAACCGGTGCGCCGGAGCTCCACTCCAATGGCTACTGGTATATCCTGTGCCTGTGCTGCGGAACCGCCGGCATGGTCAACACCTTCCTCGGAAAATGGGCCGCCGGGGGCGATACGAAGTACTATGACTGGGCCCGCCGCGCGGCGCGCGTTCTCCTTAGCCAGGGCCAGCGTTTTCAGACAGAAGACGGTCAGATCGGCACCCGCTGGAATCAGGCCTTTGCCTATGTCGCACAGAATCAGGTGACCGCCAACATCGGTATGTATGACGGCGCTGCCGGTATCGGCTGGGCGCTGCTGCAGTTCGGTCTGGCAGCAAGAGGAGAGTTTCACGCTGCCAGAGCACTGGATGATCCGTATCCGGCACGGCGCTGACAGGTGGGAGTGCATCGGCCATATGAACAGAAAAATCCGCGTATGCAGAGAAAATGCATACGCGGATTTTTCCTTTTTGCGGATCAGCTGATCTGCCAGCGGACGCGGCTTCCGTCCTCGTCCCTGATCACGATCAGCTGGTCCTCCAGCTCCTGCTTGAGCTCCGTCACATGGGAAATGATTCCCACCAGGCGGGATCCTCCCGCCATCTGCTCCAGTACCCGCACGGCCTGGCTTCTGGCATGATCATCCAGAGAGCCAAAGCCCTCATCAATGAACATCATTTCCAGATGAATGGACGCAGACGCTTCCTGAATCTGATCCGCCATGCCCAGCGCCAATGACAATGCTGCCATGAAGGATTCTCCGCCCGAGAGCGTCCGGATCTCCCGTTCCTTGCCCGTCACCTCGGAATATACCATGAGGTCCAGGCCGCGGTTTTTACCCTCGCCTGCCTGCTCTGCACTCACCATCCGAAGCGCAAACTGCCCCGCCGACATCTCCTGAAAGCGTCGATTAGCCGCCCGCAGAATTCGTTCCAGGTAATAGCGCTGAACAAAGGTCTCAATGTCCATGCGTGCCCCCTTCACCTTTCCGCCGAGACGGTTGCACAGACTGTCCAGCCTTCCGTACTCCTGCATTCTCTGCGCCCGCTCCTCCATCCGGGGTGCCAGTGCATCCCAAACGCTCTGATCCGTCTGCCGCGCCTGCTGCAGGTCATCCAGACGTTCCTTGGCTAGCTGCATGCGTTTCTGGGAATCCTCCGCTTCCTGCTCTAAGGTCGCCATCTCCGGCCTGGGGCGATTTCCGATGGTTTTCAATGCGCCCTCTCTTGCACCTTCCGACCTGGCAAGGCACTGTCTCCACGCATCCAGCTTTTTCTGCAGTTTCTCAGCATCCGCTTTCGAATAGGCTTGAACCAGCTGCTCCCGTTCTGCTTCGGAGATCCCGGATTCACGCTGTGCCTGCTCATACTCCGCCTGACGTGCCTTCCGGCTTTCCTCCAGCTGCGGAATCGCTTCCTCCAGATTCTCCAGCTGCGCCTTATATTCACTTGCCTTCTTCTGGAGCGTAAGAAGTCCGCTCTTTACCTCCCGGAGCGTTTGCTCCGCCTCCGCTTCCTTTGCTGTTACAAGCTGTCCCAGCTCTTTTGCCGTTTGCAGCTTTTGTGCTTCGTCCTTCTCTAAAAGTCCCTCTCCGACAAGCGTCTCCTGCAGTGCCTCACCGGCCGTCTCCAGCGATTTCGACGCCTCCCCTGCCAGCTGAACGGCCGCCGCTGCTGCCGTTGCCGCCTTTTCCTGCTTCTGATTCCAGGACTCTGCTGCCCGGGCGGCCTCTTCCACCTTTTCCCTCGTCAGCTCCGCATGCTCCGGCAACAGCCGGCACGGCGCGGGGTGCTCCAGAGAGCCGCATACAGGGCAGGGCTCTCCCGGCTTTAATATTCTGGCCAAAATACCCGCTTGCCCGTCCAGAAATGCCTTTTGCAGCTGCTCTGAGGCCGCACGCGCCTTCTGATACTGACTGCTGGCTTCCAGATACTCCTTCTGAAGACGCTCTGCCTCCTTCTTTTTCTTCGCACAGTCCCTTTCCTGAAGGACCGCCGCCTCTGCCTGTGTCTTCAGGGCCAGAAGGAGCTCCTTTTGCCGCGTAGACTTCTCCTCCAGGAGCTGCCCCTTCCCGGTCCGTTCCTCGATCTCGGGCAGAATGGTCTTTAGCTTCTTCTGATTTTCTCTGCCCTTCTCCAGCTGCCGGCATACATCCTGCAGCCGCAGATATCTTGACTGTACCTCGCCTGCCGCCTGCAGCCTTACAAGCAGTCCGGCAAGTGCCTCCATTTCTTCCCTGGTCTCTTCGCAGGCTGCCAGATCCTTTTGTGCCTTCTCCAGCTGTTCATAGCCTGCCAGTAGCGTCCTTGCCGCGGTAAGCGCATCCCGCTTCCCATCACGCTTTTCTGCAGCCTCACGATATTCCGCTGCCGCCTTGGTCTCTTCCTCCTGCAGATTGCCGCATACCTCCTGTAGCAGGACAAGGAGCCGCTCCATATCCGTGACACTTAGCTTCTCCGAGGACAGAATCCGGTCTCGGACCTGCAGGAGCTCCTGCTCGCTTTCAAGCGTTTCCCGGCTGTTCTGGCGTTTGGGCACGGCAATGTGCGCCGCTTCTGTCTGACACACCGTTCGGATCCGTCCGATTTCTGTGAGCTTCTCCTTCCGGCGTGCAGTCAGCTCGTCCACTATATTCTGGAATCGCTCCGTCCCGAACAGTTTCCGGAAGATCTCCTTCTTGCGGTTAGAATCCGCCCGCAAAAGCTCCATGAACTCTCCCTGCGCGATCATGGCAACCTGCATGAACTGCGTCTTGGAAAGACCGACAATCTCCTCGATTTTCTCGTCCGTTTCCTTCTGATTGGAGGAAAACTCACGCCCGTCCGGCAGGAATAAGGATACACGCTCCCCTTCCTCCTTGGTGCCGGTGCCGCGCCTTAGCGGGCGAAGGTGCCTGGGGGATCTTCGGACGGTATATTCCTCTTTCCGGCCGCATCGCTCCTCCGAGAACGAAAGCTCCACCCACGGCTCTGTGTCCAGACTGCAGAACTGGCTCTGGAGCTCTGCTCCGTCCTTTTTATTCATCCCGGAGCTGGCCTCCCCATAAAGGGCAAAGACTATGGCATCGAAAATCGTTGTTTTGCCTGCGCCGGTATCTCCGGTGATCAGGAACAGATTCTGGACCGGCACCGTAAAGTCAATTTCTGTCCTTTTTCCATAAGACCCAAAGGCCTGCATGGTCAATCGTATCGGTCTCATTCGCCTCTCTCCCGTCCGCTGTTCTCCTGCACACTGTGAATGACCTCCTGCAGAAGCTCCTGCTCCTCTTCATCCAGATCCTTTAAGAATTCCATGCAGAGCTCATAGGTTCCCAGCTCGTTCTGCAGCGGCGGGAGCGATTGATAGTCCGCCCCCCGCACGGTCTTTCTGCGGACCTCCAGCAGATTCGGGAAGGCCGCGCGCAGCCGGTCCTGCATGTCCAGCACATCCAGGTCCACGCGGTCTGTCAGAATGACAGTCACATAATTCTCCGAGGCCTGCCGCAGAATCTCCTCCAGTGTTCCCTCCAGAACCTGCAACTCATGGAGCGGACGCAGAGGAAGCGGCGTTACCGTAAGCCCCCCCTTTGCCCCCAGCTCCACCTCCAGAACCGCTTTCTGCTGCCCGGCTTCACTGGCCGACGCTGCGATGGGCGTGCCGCAGTAGCGGTATTCTTCGCAGCCCACCTTCATCGGCTTATGGATGTGTCCCAGCGCCGCATAATCAAAGGGTGCCAATGCGTCTGCATACACCACATCAATGTTGCCAACCGAGCGCACCTCCGAATCCATACGCTCCGCCTGCGCCGGGTCCTGGCCCTTTGGCAGATAGAACTGGTGGCTCACCAGGATATTCCGGTCACCGGCATCCTCGTTTTCTCCCACATGCTCCCTGGCCAGAAGGCGATGAATCGCCGCATCATAGGACAGAGCATTCCCGTTCTCATCGGATCCTGTAATCTCCCGCACCATGGACGGCTTCACGAACGGCAGAAGGTAGAAATGCACCTTGCCATTGGCATCCTCCAGCGTCACCCTCTCAATCCGTTCCTCCGGTCTCTGCGGCGGGAGTCCGATCATATGAATGCGCTGGCGCTGCAGCACGCTTCGGAATACATTGACCCTGCTGCCGCTGTCGTGATTGCCGCTGATCATCATCAGCTCTGCCTCCGGCACGGCGCGCACCAGCTCCGACACAAAACGGTCGAACACCTCCACGGCCTCTGCCGACGGCACTGTCTTGTCATAGATATCTCCGGCAATCACGACAGCATCCGGCTTCCTCTCCGCTGCAAGCTCCGCAATCTCATGCAGAATATATTCCTGATCCTGCCGAAGATCACGGTTTAGCAGCTTCAGACCGATATGTAGATCCGATAAGTGAAAGATACGCATGAAGTTTAAAATCCCCTCTGCAGCCACGGAAGGGAACACAGAGCTTCTCTGTGTTCCCTTCGTTCTGAACTGCTATTCAATATTACCCGAAAAATTCACCATTCAGCAGACCGGATGAAACAGGCACCGAAACGATCGATGCTCCCGCCGCATACGGCGCAATGGAATAGATATCGAAAATAACAACCACCGCATCATCCGTCATGTACCAGTTGACCGAGGAATAGCTTTCGACATCCTGCGTCTGCCCCTGGGAATCCGCCGTCGGTGCTCCGTTTGCCCCGTAGAAGTATTGTCCTACGGTTGTTTCATAATCATCAAAATACATAGCGCCGGTTTCATCGCTGTTCTTGTATCTTTGCTGCAGCTCTGCCAGCACGTACTGATATACTCCGTCATAATCGGTGGTCACATCCTTCAGGGAAAGAGCCTCTCCGGTCTGTGCATTATAATTGCGTCCGTTAAAGGTTGTCATCGGATGTGCGCCGCCGAACTGCTCGTAATTGCAGCGAAGATAGCTGACCGCCTTTGCATCTGCACGCTTCAGGATCACCGTGGTCTCCAGCGCATACTCCATCGTCTCCGTTTCCGCCGAGGAATCCGAGGAGGTATCGTCCCCCATGTCCATGAACATTCCGGCCGCTTCCTCCTGCTGAAGCTCACTCGCCTCATCCGTATCTGCCTTCAGCGCTGCGTTCAGAGCGTCATATCCGGAGTCCTTCACCTGAAGTCCCTCCAGCTTCATGCTGCAGGTCGCCGATGCCGATCCGGAGTCATACATCGAGTCCTCTGCACTCTTTTCTGTCTGAAGCGCGGTATTCGCGTTCTCAGAATAC
>CAVBQH010000107.1:0-8101 GCA_963597485.1 Acutalibacteraceae bacterium | reverse complement strand
CAAATCTCCTGTCATCCGTCAGAACTGACATTAATTTCAAAACCTCGTCCACATGATCGATCACATCTGCACTCGGCCTGTAATCATTGGTCATTCGCTTTTGGACCAGATAATCAGCAACATATCTGAAATCGCTGCGGAACAGCTGCACCTGCTCCGGTGTCAGGAACGCGATCTCATAGAGATTCTTCATCTCATAGTCACTGACATACGGTTTAAATTTCTCCGGCACCTTCATCACGCCCAGCAGATTTCGCTCATAATTCCAATGTGTTGTACCAAAGTATAACACCAAAGTAATCACAGGATAAATCTGCTCTGAATCCTTATTCAGCAGCTGTGCTCGATACGACTGCCCATCGTATCCAATCTGACGCACCGGCATAAACTTCTCCGCCTTCGTCTGATGCTCGAAGCCGAAAAGCGTGATCTTTGTATTCTCATCCTTCAGAACCTTGGATACATCGCGTTCCTGCTCACGGATCTTCCCATCGGCCTTGTACTGGCTTCGATCCTTTACCGTCTCCAGATCGTCCGGCAATATAATCTGTTCTCCATTAAAAAGCAGTACATTGACGATATCCGCGAACACATCGTTGTAGTCCGCCAGGATCTTCTCTGTAATATCCTTTCCTGCCATTCTGTACCCTCCTAACCCTCTGACGCTTCCCTCCTCTATTCTATCAGATCCGCCAAAGCGGGTACACTCGGACATTTCGAATGGTCTCTTAGATTACAACAAAAGTAATTATTCAGAGCCTATTCGCAAAATCACTGTTACGCATGCTTCCGGTTCCAGGAATAAACCGCCAGGCCGTAGCTGATCATAAGAAGCACTCCGGTGAACATCCAGGATATCGGATAGACCCAGAAAATCATGCGGAAGGTTCTCCAATGAACGAAAACAGTAGAAAGCCAGATCAGACGGAACACAACCGTACCCAGAATGGTTTCCACGGCAGGAATCGTGGAATGCCCCATTCCGCGAAGCGCTGCAGCCGGAATCTCATAAATAACGCAGAGCGGCTCCAGAATCAGCACCGTCATGATGCGGATATAGGCGAACTCCTGCACCGCCGCCTCTGTTGAATACAGCTGGATTGCTTCTGCGCGGAATACAACCAGCGGAATACTGATTACTGCCGCAAAGACTGCTCCCCACAGCATGCTGCAGGAGAAAATACGGCGGCACCGCTTCCACTCTCTGGCCGCCCAGTTCTGACTGGTAAAGGTGGTCGCTGCCTGCGCAAAGGCCTGCACCATATAATATGAGAAATACTCAAAGTTCAGTGCCGCAGCAGCTCCTGCCACTGCATTGGAGCCAAAGCTGTTGATGGCCGCCTGAATGAACACATTGGAGAAGCAAAAAACCGCTCCCTGAATACCGGCCGGAAGACCGATGGCGAAGACCTTGCCGCAGTATTCCTTTTGCAGTGACAGCTTCCGCCATTGAAAGCGGAACGTCTCCTCTTCCTTCTGCAGGCAGATCAATACAATCACTGCACTAATGGCAGTAGAGATGTCCGTTGCAAGCGCCACTCCCGCCACACTCATGTGGCAAACAATAACAAAGAACAGATTCAGAAACACATTTACTACGCCGGACAAAAGGAGGGCATAGAGCGGCCGCTTCGTATCTCCCTTCGCCCGCAGAATCGCTGCGCCGAAATTGTACAGCATCAGGAACGGGCTGCCGAGGAAATAGAGCTTTAAATACTCCACCGCAAGGTCCATCACATCCTCCGGCGTATCAATCATGCGCAGCAGTGGCTCTGCAATAAACTGCCCGGCCAGCAGCATGACAAATCCACAGATGAGCGCAATGCTCATAATGGTATGCACGGCCTCATTGATCTTTTTGGTCTTGCCCATACCGATGTAGCTGGCAATCAGCACGTTGGCGCCAATGGAAAGGCCGGTGAAAAGGCTCACGAACAGGCTGATGATCTCACCGTTGGTCCCCACCGCCGCCAGAGCTCTTGCATTGTCAAAGCGCCCCACCACAGCCGTATCCGCCGAATTAAACAGCTGCTGCAGAATGCTGGTCGCAGCCAGCGGAAGGGAAAACGCAATAATATTACGGGTAAGCGGCCCATGGATCATGTCCATCTGGCCGGATGATCTTGTTTGTTTTTGGGAATTCTTCTGCAAAATACTCATGATCAGGTCAACTCCTGTGTGCGGACCAGCTGCGCATATTCGCCGCCTTGCTCCATCAGCTGCCGGTGAGTCCCCAGCTCCGCAATACGCCCTCCCTCAATGACAGCAATGCGGTCTGCATGCCGCACGGTGGAAAGGCGATGTGCAATGATTATGCTCGTTCTCCCCTTGGAGAGCTTTTCGAAGGTCTTCTGAATGCGTGCCTCCGTAACACTGTCCAGAGCTGAGGTTGCTTCGTCGAGAATCAGAATCGGAGGGTTTTTCAGGAAGATCCGGGCAATGGAGATGCGCTGCTTCTGTCCTCCGGATAAAAGGACGCCGCGCTCGC
The DNA here is from genome assembly GCA_963597485.1 of Acutalibacteraceae bacterium. Classification (GTDB taxonomy): domain Bacteria; phylum Bacillota; class Clostridia; order Lachnospirales; family Lachnospiraceae; genus CAG-791. Next base: position 5,613 of record CAVBQH010000107.1, on the reverse strand, counting down.
CCACGTTTGTATCATATCCGTTCGGCATCGCCTCAATATCGTCTGCAATCTCTGCAAGGCGCGCTGCCTCACGGATTTCTTCCATGGTCGCATCCAGCTTTCCGTAGCGGATATTGTCCGCGATGCTCCCGGCAAAGAGAAACACATCCTGCGAAACCACACCGATATTTCGGTGAAGCGACTCCTGCGTCACCTGCTGCACATCCTGGTCATCCACGTAGATGGCGCCCTCCGATACATCGTAAAACCGCGGAATCAGCTGACTAAACGTCGTTTTACCGCCGCCGGAGGAGCCGACAAGCGCCAGTGTCTCTCCCGCATGCACCTCCAGGGAAATATCATGCAGCACCTCCGGATTTCCCTGATAGGCAAAGGATATGTGCTCCGCGCGGATATCGCCGCGCACGTTTACAAGCTCGCCTGCATTCTCCGCATCCTGAATCTCCGGCTGCGTACGCATCAGCTCCGCAAAATGATGAAAGCCAGCCATTCCGTTCGCAATCATCTCTGTAGTACTGGACAGCTTACGGATAGGGCTCACAAAGGCAGCGACATACAGACTGAAGGTGATCAGGTCAATGACATTGAGCTGCCCCCGCATGATCAGCGCACCGCCGACAGAAATCACCGCCACAGACAGCATGCAGAGGAAGAATTCCATAGCCGCATTAAACTCCGCCATTGCCCGGTGAAAACCGAACTTCGCACAGCGGTAGCTGGCATTGGCCTCCTGAAACCGCCGAAGCTCCTCCTTCTCGTTAGCAAAGGCCTTTGCCGTCCGCATGCCGGAAAGCTCCGATTCAAAATCTGCATTGATAGAGGAAATCGTGCTCTTTACCTGTCGGGACGCATCCCGCATGTGCCGTCTGCAGCGAAAAATAACGGCAAAAAAGATCGGAATCATCACCGTAAGCACCAGTGCCAGCTTCCACTGGATGGTGTACATAATGATCAGCGCACCGACAATGGTCACGCTCGAAATAAAGATATCCTCCGGTCCGTGATGCGACATTTCCGTCACATCAAACAGGTCTGTCGTCAATCGGCTCATCAGCTGTCCCACGCGGTTGTGGTCAAAAAAGCTATAGCTGAGCTTCTGAATGTGCGCAAAAAGATCTCCGCGGATGTCTGCCTCCACTCTGGCACCGAAATTGTGCCCCCAGTAGCAGATGACATAGTAAAAAGCAGACCGAAGAATATACGCCGCAGTCACCACCAGCATCACCGTCCAGAAGGTCTTCCATGCATTCTCCGGAAGAAGCGTATACATCACCCACCGGGAAACCGCAGGGAAGGCCAGGTCAATGACTGCAATCGCCAGTGCACTCACCATGTCCAGATAAAAGAGGCCCATGTGCGGCTTAAAATAAGACAGCAGCATGCGAAGCTCTGCCAGCGTTCCTGTCTGCGTGCCATCGTTCTTCCGATTCATCCCCTCATCTCCTTTTGCATTACTGTTTCACACGGTATCTGATCATACGTCAGGAAAATGACTGAGTCAACTGTCGCTTGCAAGGCAGCACAGCGGACGAGAGAACGCAAAAATCCCCGTCCGGTAACACCCGGACAGGGATTCCTAATGCAATATGAGCATCAACTCAGATATCAATTACTTGCCAAGCTGAGCATCGTTGTTGCCGGAGTCAGAGGTGAAGAGCTCAAGCATGTTGATCGGATCATCGTAGTCAGCAAGCCAGCCCTCACGAGCAACGTCGAAGTTGCCCTGCTTACGGTCGTTCAGGAAGGTCTGCCAGTCTTCTACTGTGATCTCCATGGTAACGCCGATTACAGCCAGATCCTGCTGGATGGCCTGAGCGATGCCCTCGTGGCCGGTTCCCTCATTGGTGAGGTAGTTGATGTGGATCGGAGTCTCATCGGAAAGCGTGTTGTCATCGTTGAACTTGAAGCCAGCTTCCTTCAGAAGAGCAATGGCACCGTCAACATCAACCTCTGCGCTGTAGTAGCCGAGCTCATCCGCATAAGGGAATGTGTAAGCGTCATCGTTAGTCTTGAATACTCCGCCGTGGCCGTCGCTCATACCGGTAGGGATGAAGGATGTAGCAGCCTCCTGCTCCGTCTGACCGATGGTGTCGATGATGTACTGACGATCGATGAGCTTTGCAAGTGCGCGGCGCTCCAGAGCAGCATCGGAAGCAGTCATGCCCTCGAACATGCTGGAGTTCACGTTGAAGCATACATAGTAGGTTCCCATGTTCGGAATGACATGGAAATCATCGTTGTTCTTGAGGTTCTGGATCTCGTTGGTAGGAACGGTATCCGCATAGTCAATGTCGCCTGCCTGATATGCTGCAAGAATAGCAGTATCATCTGCAGAAAGCATGAAATCAAGCTCGTCTACCGATACATTCTCTGCATCATAGTAGTAAGGGTTCTTGACATAAACCATGGACTCGTTGTGCTTCCACTCCTTCAGAACGTAAGCACCGTTGGTAACAAAGCCAGCCTCAGAAGCCCAGGAGCCCGGGTTGGTCTCCCAATCAGAAGCGCTCTCAACAGCAGCCTGCTGTACCGGCATGAATACCGGGAATGCCAGAAGGCTCATGATGTAAGGGCACTGTGCCTCAAGGGTAAACACTACTGTGTAATCATCCGGTGCCTCAATTGCAAGTTCAGGAGCAGATCCGTCGCCGTAGCCCTTGATGACAGAGAACAGATAGGAGTAGTCAGAAGCGGTGTTCGGATCTACTGCTCTGTTCCAGGAATAGATGATATCGTTTGCATTCAGATCGGAGCCGTCGGACCACTTCAGATCCTTCTTCATATGGATGGTATAGGTAAGACCATCCTCAGAGATCTCCGGATCGCCGTCTGCAAGAGCGGGAACCATGGTGCTGCCGTCCTGATCATAGGTGTAAAGACCTACGAAGGAGTTTGCAGCCAGTGCAGCGCCGTCAACCGTGCTGTTCAGTGCAGGATCCAGATGATCCGGCTCAGAAGCCAGGTTAATCTTCATAACGTCTGCGCTCTCACCGTTCTTCTTGGCATACATGAAGTACTTGGTGCCGAATACGGTTGCGAAATCGCCGGACCACTCGGTCTTCTCCAAATACAGATCGTTGTAGTAGTAGATCGGGAGAACGGCGCCGGTAGCCATGAGCATATCCTCTGCCTCATGAAGCTTTGCTTCGCGCTCTTCCAGATCTGTCGTAACGCGGATCTCGCTGATCAGGTTGTTGAAATCATCCCACTTCGGAGCGTAGCTGTAGTTGTCAGCGCCCTCAAAGTCCATGAAAACAGTATCCTCGGTAGCCTCGTCTACTGTCTCCTCTGCTGTGTCAGCAGCATCAGAAGCCTCGCTGGTCTCCTCTGCAGCATCGGTAGCTGCAGCAGCAGGAGCAGAAGAAGCATCCGAGCAGCCAGCCAGCAGGCTTGCAGACATGACACCTGCAAGCAGTGTAGCAATAACTCTCTTTTTCATAACATTCCTCCTCTGAAAAAGTATGAACAGTATCCCTGGTGAAGCCGCCAGGAGCTTGAAACAGGCCCATGGCCTGGAATCAACTGTATTCGTTCAGCACCTGTCAATTTCAAAGTGAATTAAGGCCGGTGCTGAATAACCGCCCGCTTATTTCACCCAGCAGGCAACCTGATGTCCGTTGCCGCGATCGGTAAGTGTCGGACACTCTTCCTTGCAGCGATCGGTTGCATACCGGCAGCGCGTGCGGAACGGGCAGCCGCTCGGCATATGAAGCGGCGAAGGAATATCGCCCTCCAGCACAATACGGTTAGACGCTCTTGCCGTCTTCGGATCCGGAATCGGAACCGCAGACAGAAGCGAGAGCGTGTACGGATGAATCGGATGCTCATTCAGCTCATCTGCATCAGCGATCTCTACGATCCTGCCCAGGTACATAACCGCAATTCTCTGCGAAATATGATGAACCACCAGAAGGTCATGTGCAATAAAAAGATACGTTACGCCGAGCTTTTCCTGGAGCTCCTCGAACATATTGATGACCTGTGCCTGAATGGAAACGTCCAGTGCAGAAACCGGCTCATCGCAGACAATAAACTTCGGATCCACCGCCAGTGCTCTGGCAATGCCGATGCGCTGACGCTGTCCGCCGGAAAACTCATGTGCATAGCGCGTTGCGTGCTCGGCATTGAGTCCGACCAGCTCCATCAGATGCATGATCTTGTCATGCCGCTCGCCCTTGGAGGAATACAGCTTGTGAATGTCCAGAGGCTCGCCGATGATGTCCTCAACGGTCATGCGGGGATTCAGGGATGAATACGGATCCTGGAATACCATCTGCATCTGCTTGCGCAGGGGATGAATATTCTTCTCAGTAACCAGCTCTCCGTCAAAATAAAACTCACCGCCGGTCGGCTTGTACAAATGCAGGAGCGTTCTGCCGACGGTTGTCTTGCCGCAGCCGGACTCACCAACAAGTCCGAGCGTTTCGCCCGGCTTAATGGAAAAGGATACACCATCAACCGCCTTCAGGGGAATGGTCTGGAACAGTCCTTTTTTGATCGGAAAATATTCCTTCAGATCCTTTACCTCTACGAGGTATTCACTTTTCTTGTTCTGATCTGCCATTATGCCTTCGCCTCCTTCGTGCTGCTCTCTTCCTCATATGCCTTTTTCACATTCATCCAGCAGGAAGCATAATGACCATCCGGCATCTGAAGCTCTTCCGGTACCTGGTCAAGACATACCTTCATTGCGTTCTCACAGCGGGGGCAGAATGCACAGCCCTTCGGCATTGCAAGCATGTTGATCGGTGTTCCTCCGATCGGGACAAGCTTCTCCTTCATGTTGTCAACATTCGGAATGGAGCGAAGGAGTCCCTTTGTATACTCATGTGAGGGGCGATAGAAAATGTCATCCGCCGTTCCTCTCTCGCATACACGTCCGCCGTACATAACGATGATCTCATCACACATCGAGGCAATGACACCCAGATCATGTGTGACAAGAATGATGGCCATTCCAAGTTTTTTCTGCAGATCCTTCATCAGCTCCAGAATCTGCGCCTGAATGGTTACGTCCAGAGCCGTCGTCGGCTCATCCGCAATCAGAATATCCGGCTCGCACGCAAGCGCCATTGCGATCATCACGCGCTGCCGCATTCCGCCGGAATGCTCAAAGGGGTACTGCTTGAGCCGGCTTTCCGGCTCATTTACACCAACCAGTTCCAAAAGCTCAATGGCCCGCTTGGTTGCAGCCTCCTTGGTCTTGTACTGTGTGTGAAGGCGAAGTGCCTCCCGCAGCTGCCAGCCAATGGTAAAGGTCGGATTCAGCGAGGTCATGGGATCCTGGAAAATAATCGAACACTTCTCACCACGGAAGCCATCCATCTGCCGCTTACTGTACTTAAGGATATCCTCTCCCTTATAGAGAATTTCTCCCTCGGTCACCTTTCCGGTCTCCGCCAGAATCTGCATGATGGAATAGGCCGTTACAGATTTACCGGAGCCCGACTCACCGACTACACCGAGAACCTTTCCTCTGTCCAGTCGGAAATTCACGCCGTTTACAGCCTGCACCTCACCGGAATCGGTAAAAAAGGAGGTGTGAAGGTTCTTTACCTCCAGCATTGCCGGCTCATCCGCCCCGTTCCGGGCGGCAGCCATAGTATTTTTAAC
>CAVBQH010000106.1:0-8252 GCA_963597485.1 Acutalibacteraceae bacterium | reverse complement strand
CCCCATGGTGGCATGGATATCTCCCATCACCAGGAGTGCGCCGGGGACACGGACCGGCAGCCAGACTGTTACACCTTTCCGGATGATACGGCTGTCCATGTTGCCGCCGCCCTCAAAAGCGTTTATGGTTCCGATCTCGCGATCCGGCATGGCTGTTCCGATAACGCCGATCATAGGATCAATATCCCAGGTGATATCCTGGAACGTGACACGGCCATTTTGAACCGGAAGAATGTGAAAAGGTTCCTTCTGACCAGGTTCCTTAAACGGGCCGCAGCCGATGGCAACAACGCCGTGATCGGCGACTTGAATATCCAGAATGTCGACAGCAATGACGTCGCCCGGCATGGCACCGTCGATGTATAAGGGCCCTGTTGACGGATTATCGGGTTCATCACCGACCTGCTCCTCCAAAGTGAGGCTTTCTGTTTGTACTGTTCGGTTGTAACAGTCCCTTGTTTGGAAAATAACGAGCTCGCCATCCACGGCGTGGGCCGCAGGCGCGTTATTCGGAGAATGTACGTTTATATAGTGGTCGTCTGTAATGATCTTCATAGTTCTCCTCTCGGATAATTCCGGAATTCCTGGAGCAAAAGAGAAGATATCTGCAGTTTTGCTGATGGATTCGGAGTGGTGAACGACAGTTCGTTCTCTATATGATAGCGAAATTCCTTTTATTTTGCACTCGAAAGATATATTTATCAAAGTACATGATTTTTTTGAATTTAGTGCAATGTTTTGTGATTGACGAGCCGGGAACCTGTGCTATCATGGAGGTGGTGAAAAGCACTCGGACATTTTGAGCATCCTGGTCGAGACGCATTCTGCACTAGTCAGCAGCGATTTTGCGAGGGAGCTATTATGTGTTCACGAGATAATCTATGAGGGACGTACCATGAAAAAGAAAATGAAACGAACACTGCTGACAGCGCTTCTGACGTCTGCGCTGCTGGTTCTCTCAGCCTGTGGAGGTGCAGGGGAGACATCGGATTCCGCTGCACTGGATGATGGAGCGGCAACGAGAACAGAAAGCGAGGAGACAGGAGAGCACTACATTGACGATGATGCGCTTGCACTGGCCGGATCCGCATCGTCAGCTTCTGGTGCGGCTATGGCACAGGAGGTGCTGACTCTGGTGAACAGCCAGCGAACTGCCGCTGGTTTGAGCGCTCTTACCTGGAACGCCGGACTGGAAAAGGATGCGCAGGTTCGCGCTCAGGAATGCGAGCAAAGCTTTTCGCATACAAGACCGAATGGAACAGACTGGTGGACCGTAGACAGCAACCTGATGTATGGTGAAAATCTCGCATACAATTACAACGATGCCGCCAGCGTAGTTGCGGCATGGATGGCATCACCCACGCACAAGGCCAACATCATGAACGGACAGTTCACGACGATCGGAGTCGCCGCCTACCAAACCTCCGGCGGAATCTGGTACTGGGCACAGGAATTTGGATATTAAAGCAGCACACCGCATGCAAAAGGCCCCCTCCGGCAAGTTTACTTGCCAGGAGGGGGCTTTTTGCATGCGGTGCGGGCAAGGAGCGGAGCGACTCTGCCCGGCGACACTGAGGACGCGAAGCGTTCGAAGTGACGGCTGCATGCGGTGCGGGCAAGGAGCGGAGCGACTCTGCCCGGCGGCACTGAGAACGCGAAGCGTTCGAAGTGACGTATTTCTATGATATACTGCTCTGGTAAAACCAATCTTTGCTATGGATGGATCAACCTATGGAATGGATCAAGTCACTACCCGGCTCCGGCCTGTCCTTTTTGTCGGCGGGTTATCTTTTGTTCCTCGCAGCAGCTGCACTTATACGGTATCTGTGCCCTTCCAGGTGGCGCACCGCCGCATTGCTGCTTGTCAGCTGGATATTTTACTGCACCTGGAATCCGGTCTGCCTTATTTTCCTTCTGGTGACGACAGTCAGCACATTTCTGACAGGGCAGCTCTTGGGTGAACGGACGACGGGACCAGCCGGACGCAAATCGCTGTTGATTCTGTGCCTTCTTCTGAACCTTGGCATTTTATTCGGCTGCAAATACTGGACCGTGCTGTTCCCGGGGGCATTTTCCCCGGTGCTTTTACCGATAGGGATTTCGTTTTATACGCTGCAGGCACTCGGCTATGTGGTCGACTGCTATAGAGGAAGCACAGAACCTGAGAAGAGCTTCACTTCCTATGCACTTTTTGTTTCTTTTTTCCCTGGGATCACATCCGGCCCCATTGAACGGGGGAGAAACCTTTTGCCGCAGATTCATTCCATGGAGAAGAAAAATGAATGCTACGAGAATCTTCGGAATGGAATCCTGATTCTTTTCTGGGGGTATTTTCTGAAGCTCGTCCTGGCAGACCGCATTGCAATTGTTGTAAATGCAGTTTACAGCGACCCGCAGCAGTGGAAGGGGTGCATTGTGGTGCTGGCGGTGTTCCTGTATTCCATTCAGATTTATTGTGATTTTGCGGGGTATTCCGCCATCGCAATTGGCTCGGCGAGGATTCTTGGCTTTCGTGTGATGCAGAATTTTGCTGCACCGTACCTTTCGTCGTCCATCGGAGAATTCTGGCGGCGCTGGCACATCTCTCTTTCTACCTGGTTTCGGGATTATCTTTATATTCCGCTCGGAGGAAACCGAAAGGGCTTTTGGCGCAAAAACATCAACCTGCTGATTGTATTTGCAGTCTCCGGATTGTGGCACGGTGCCGGAATGACGTTCCTTTTCTGGGGACTTCTGCACGGCATCTATCAGGTGATCGGGACAATCTGCAAGGCAGGCCTCTTACCATCCAAAAGTCCGCAAGAGCCATCCAACATACCGCTTTCAAGACGTCTTTTACAAACGGCTGGAACATTTTTTCTGGTGTCCTTTGCCTGGATTTTCTTTCGTGCGGAATCCTTTGAAAAGGCCTGGGAGGTGATTCGCTGCCTGGGCGGTGTGACGCTGTGGCAGCTGACGGACGGAACCCTCCTGCAGCTGGGGCTGGACGGGGCGAACTGGGCGCTTCTGGTCTGCTCAGTACTACTGCTGCTGGTCAGAGATCTGTGCGTTCGAAGGGGGATTTCTCTTCGAAGAGTTATTCTGCAGCAGGAGCTGTGGCTGCGCTGGATGCTGTATATAGGCGTAATCCTTTTGATCCTTGTGTGCGGCGTGTGGGGGCCGGGATATGATGCGGCGACCTTTATCTACAGTCAGTTCTGAGAAAGGGTAACTATTCAGCATCCATCTTGATTTTGATACTCGAAAATGTCCGATGGCATTTTCTACTCGCGTTCGCAAAACATCAAGCAGATGCCGGGCGGATGCGCATGGAGAATAGCGGGAAGTGTCCGATGAAGAATAAAAAAGCAAAAAACTATATAAGGCGCGGTATGGAGCTGCTTATCTTTTTGTGCCTGCTTGCGGCAGCATTGGTGCTGGCCATGCGGCTGGTGGAGCGAAAGGACAGCGCGGATAAAAACGGCGACTACTTTGATCTGGCGGGGCGCGCGGATGTTTTGCTGCTGGGATCCTCGCATATGATTAACGGCATTAATCCGGCGCTTTTGTATGAGGAGTACGGCATTGCTGCCTACAATCTGGGAGGGCATGGAAATGTCATGCCGGTGACCTACTGGGAGTTTGTTAACGCGCTGGATTATGCAACGCCCCGGTACGTCGTCATTGATACGTATCTTTTGGACAAGGATTATCAATATCTGGATGTGATGACGGGAACGGAATCGGAGGAGGACAAGAGTGCTGCTGTGGATCAGCTCCATGAGGTTCTGGATGCGTTTCCGATGAGCCGTCACAAAGAGGAGGCTATTCGGGATCTTTTGTCAAAGGAGGATCTGCGCTGGGAGTTTCGCTGTGATTTTATCCGTTATCACAGCCGCTGGTCGCAGCTCTCATCGGAGGATTATCAGGGAGTAACTGGAAGAGCAGGGAAAGAGGCAATTCTGGGTGCATCCATGCGCTATGAGGCGGCACAGTGGGTGGATATCTACGAGCGCATTGATCCGTCGGAGAAGCTGGAAGAGGAAACCGTTGGCAAAGCATATCTGCGGAAAATTCTGGACCTGTGCAAGGAAAGGGGGATTTATCCCATCTTGGTTCAGATTCCGTTCGCGGCCAATGATGATCTGCAGCGGATTGCCAACAGTGCACAGGACATAGCAGACGAGTACGGCATACCGTATTTGAATATGAACTATGTGGAGAATCTGATCAATTATGAGACAGACCAACAGAGTCAGACCCATCTGAACGTGTCCGGTGCAGCCAAAACAACGGCCTGGCTCGGAAACGTGTTATCGGAAGAGGTTGGCGTGCCGGACAGACGAGAAGATGCCGCCTATCAGCCCTGGCGGGAGGCAGTCTCTTCGTATCACTCGCAGCTTCGGGAACAGATTTTAAATCCTGCGGATCTGTATGCGGAGCTGATGATGCTGAGTATGGATGAGGTGAGTACGATTGTGTTTGTGAACAATGATTCGGTTGCCTTTTACGATGAAACGCTCAAGACGCTGATCAAGACACTTTCGGGCACGGACGGCATAGAAACGATGGCCGGATCACCGCTGGGGTATTGCCTGATTTATGATCCGGTAACGGATACCTGTGAGGAAACCATGCGGGAGGTGCCGCTGGAGAATATTCAGACAAGCTTTGGCGTGGTCAATTTCACATCACTGGAGAAGTACGATCTTCTGAGTGTGGGGGAGAATCTGGATGAAAATCAGCTGGATTATGTGAACAATGGGAATATTGATGTACAGATTCTGATCTATGATCCGCAGACCGGAGAGAAAATCGGACACCTGTATTTCAGCGATGGCGGATTAGTGAAGTGCAGATAGGTTTCTATGCATCAATACAAATATAATCAGCTGCCCCGTGTCTGCGGCGCTTCTGCTGCTGATACGCAAACGATGCACCGGGAAACTGTAACAGATATCGCGGAATGATGGATGCACTGGGCAAAGTGCCAGAAGAGAGTTCTTCTTTTCTGGCACTTTTTCCGTCTTGTTGCAAACGCAAAAGAAGGGTAATCTGATGATGTTTCTCCGGAGCGCATTTCCGGGCGGAAGGGCGCTGCAGCTGCCATCTGCAACGGCAGCAAGGAGAGATTAGAGAAGAGGGGTTAACAGATCCAATTCACATCTTCGCTGCGCTTGAACGGCCGCATAGCAGCAATCTTCCACGAAACGAACCGTTTTCAGATAACAATGCGACAACACAGAAAAAGAGCATCACTTTTTCTGCTGTTTCTTGCTTGCCAACTGAGTGTGCCTATGGTAATATCATACCTGCGTCTGACGAAAGAAACACAAGAGCGAGTTGGACGAGGCAATTGAATATGCTGGCATGGCTCAGTCGGTAGAGCGTCGCATTGGTAGTGCGGAGGTCCCGGGTCCGATTCCCGGTGCCAGCTTGTGAAGAGAGATGAGATTGGATTTCCAATCTCATCTTTTGTTGTGTTGGAAAATCCTATTCTCTTTTAAAATCGACACATTGGGCAGGGAAAGAGAGGGTTACATGGATTACAAGGAACGCGGCGGAGAATGGGAACAGATGGAGGAAGAAATTGACAAGATTTCGGAGAAAGGCGGGAGGAAACGGAAGGCAGCGGGGGGCCTTCACATGCTGCTGGCCGGGCAGGTTTCGCCGGTGATGATCGCGCTTTTTGCGATGCTCCTGCTGGCGGGGAGCACGCTGACAATTCTGGTTCTACAGTCCGGGAGGAGTCGCCGCCAGGAGGCATTGCAGCAGGAAAAGGATGCCAGAATGCAGGAGCAGCTGGAGGAAATACAGCTGTATCTTTCATCGGTAGATGAATCGCTGGCGACGGGACAGGTGACCGATTCGGAAAGCTATGACAAGCTCTCCCGGGAGGTGACTGCGATGCAGCAGAATCTGACGGAGTACAGGAATAATAATGAGATCGGAGATGATTCGATCGGAGAAAATCTGGATGATGTGATCGCACAGCTTTCAAGCATTCAGGAAAATCTTGAGGAGGAAAAGGCAGTCAGCCAGAAACTCCAGGATAAGACGGCGGCCAGTGCCGCAGCGGCCGGAGAAGCCAAAGAGGAAAATCGAAAGACGGCCGAGAATCTTCAGAATACGGTCAATGCGCAGCTTGCCAATGTGCGGGAGGATATCCGGAGCCTCATGAAAGAGACATCGGGCGAGAATAAGGCGGAATATCAGGAGCTCCTTTCGGTTTTGTCCGGAACGGATTCGGATCTTAACGCCCTGGAAAAGAACGTTGCGGCCGGGCATGAGAAGCTGCAGAGTGCATTAAATTCCGGTTTGGGTTCCATTAGCGGCAGTGTCAGCGGACTGAAGGGAACGCTTACCGGCGTGCAGGAGACAATGGTAGGGGTGAAGGATTTGCAGAGTCAGGCGGGAATACAGCAAAGCAAGGTATTGGAACAGCAAAGTGCGATATTGGAGACGCAGGCTGCATTTGCGACGCAGCAGAGTGAGGTGCTGGAGCAGCAGAAGGCGATTGCCGAGCAGCTCTCACAGCTGCAGATTACGATGGCTGCAGAGCGCAGGAATATTCAGTCGGTGCTGGAGGCGCAGAGCGCGGAACAAAAAGGCACTATGGAGAACCTGGAAGCAGTGCTGGAGGAAATGCAGGAGCAGCAGACGGAATTCTACCGGATTATGACGCAGATGCAGGAAGAGGTCAGTACTGCCCAATCAGATATGGATGCGTATCTTCACAATGAAAGCTGCGGGCTTATGGGGCTTCGGGACAGTCTGGACCAGCAGGAAAGGCTTTTTGCGCAGCAGCAGGAGCGTCTGGAAGACGTTCAGACTTTGCTGGAGAAGATGCAGGAGCAGCTGGAGAACCAAGGGGACAGGCAGGAAGTGAAACCGAATGAAACGGAGAAAGAAGATGGTGAGACCAACGATGGCGCAATAGAACAGGAGGAGGCATAAAGCGCAGCAAATGGCATGGTGCTGCGCCCTGTGATGCCCTTTTGATCTTATTTGGCGGAAGCGTGCTCTGCAACAGCCCCCTCTGCAAAGATCTGATTTCTGCGCGGCAGCAGAACAGAGATCAGAAGGCTTCCGAAGATGACGCAGCAGATCACTTCACCGGCACCCACCGTGAGGGCCAGAAACCACAGCGCGCCCGGTGTGGCGTAAGCAAAGCGCAGCACCAGCGGAATAATAACAGCATTGGAAACAACGGGAGGAAGTGTGCACAGAAAGCGGTGACGGCGAAGCTGATAGGTAAAAACAGCACCGATCAATGTAGCAAGCGTGCCGAAGATGACATCGGGAAGCGCACTTCCGGTCAGAATATTAGCAAGAAGGCAGCCAAGAGTTACGCCGGGAATGGCGGCTCCGGTGAAAAAGGGAAGTACCGTCAGAACCTCGGAAAAGCGGACCTGAATGGCTCCGCTTGCCAGGTCAAAGCCGGCAGCCAGTTCCGTGAGAACGACATAGATTGCTGCGATTAAGGCAGCATGGACGAGGTAAAGAACTTTCTGGTGATGATTCATGTTATGCATATTGATCTCCTTAGTTTTGAAAGAGTGGAAAGGAATTGCTGCAAGCCCATGCCAGCTCTGCAGCAGTAGCCACACTCGTTGAACAGGCGCTACCGTAGCACGTAAAGCGATGTGTGTCAACAGAATATCCTGCATATGATATGCAGCGCGGTGCTTCCTTTGGGCGTAACAGTACTGTAATATTTTTGCCATTCTGCAGGTATTGAAGTAGAATAGAGTGATTCATTGTAATTGCAGATAACAGCTATTCGCAGTCTGCCCAGTATATCGGAACGAATGCCGAATAGTTACAATGGCTTCAGAAAGGTGATTTGAACAGTACAGCTATGAATTATGGAAGAACAGGGCTTTCACGCAATATAAAAAGCCTGAATTCCAGAGCACAGAAACGCTCCAACAAGATCGGATTGATTCTGACTCTGGTGATTTTTCTTTTGGCGGTAGGTGCGTGCTGCATGGTGGCTTGTGTGGGCTTTGGAGCATTTCAGGGCATTATTGACTCCTCGCCCGACATCAGCAATATTGATGTTACCCCGACAGGCTATTCTACATTTGTTTATGACAGTGACGGCAATCAGACGGCCAAGCTGGTATCGACGGACTCCAACCGCATTCCGGTGACAATGGATATGGTACCGGAAAACCTGCAGCATGCCTTCGTTGCCATCGAGGACGAACGCTTCTATCAGCACCCGGGCATTGATATCCAGGGAATTATGCGTGCCATGGTCATTGGTG
>CAVBQH010000105.1:0-8265 GCA_963597485.1 Acutalibacteraceae bacterium | reverse complement strand
GTATTCCGGCGGGTTATGGCTTGCTGTAATCTCAACACCGGCCTGGCATCCAAAGTAGCGCAGCGCAAAGGACTCCTCCGGCACCGGACGAAGCGTATCCGACAGGTAGGCCTTAATCCCGTTTGCTGCAAGGCAAAGTGCCGTTTCTCTGGCGAACTCCGGGCTCATGCGGCGGCTGTCGTAGGAAATCGCTACTCCCTTTTTCGAATCTCCGTTCTTGTTGATGTAATTGGCAAGTCCCTGAGTTGCCTTCCGTACCGTATAAATATTCATGCGATTGGTGCCGGCACCGATCACGCCGCGCAGACCGCCCGTACCAAATGCAAGGTCCTTGTAGAACCGATCCTCTACTTCCTTTTCATCCTCGATCGAACGAAGCTCTTCCTTGGTCTTCTCGTCAAAATAGGGATCATTTAACCAGTAATTCAGTTGCTCCTTCACGCGTTCCAGCATGGGTAACTCCTCCTTTTGTCAGCCCCTGCGTACCCTCTCGCAGCTTGGCCCCTGTTCTTTTTGCTATCTATGCATTCAGCCTTTGGCTGCAGCATCCCCTTTACGTTACCGATCATCACTCTGTGATCGATGGATTTTAAAGGTCTCCCGACCGAATTCACCGTTATGTTTGCATCTTAATCCTGTACCTTCAGGCTGTAATCGCTCCTGTCCAGCGTGAAGTTCGGATTATAATACGGATCCCCCTTCTCCAGCACGTTCTTCCACTTTGTGCGGAAATGCTCCGATTCCTGATCATACCGCCGGGCGCTGGCCGATGCGGGATCCGCTACATCCGATCCCCTGGAGACGGATTCATAGTGATACAGCTCTGCAAACGGAGTAAATACGTTCAAGTATCCCTTCTCCCTGCATGCAAGGCAAAAGTCCACATCGTTGAGTGAAACCTCGAACGTCTCATCCAGGCCGCCCACCTCGTCGTAGATGCTCTTCTTCACCATCAGGCACGCGCCGGTGACAGCCGATACATCCTGCGCATAGCACAGCCTTCCCATGTAGCCAAGGTTCTCTCTGCGCTGCTTGTAATGCGTGTGACCGGCCGTTCGGTGTGCGCCGAGTCCGAGAACAATGCCGGCATGCTGAATGGTCTTGTCCGGATAATACAGCTTGCCGCCCACGCAGGCCACATCCTCGCGCTGCGCATACATCAGAAGCTCCTCCATCCAGTTGACGGAGATCACCTCGGTATCATTGTTCAGCAGCAGCAGATACTCACCGCTTGCCTGTGCTGCGCCGAAATTGTTCACCCTGGAGTAATTGAACGCTTCGCCCTCTGCACGGTTATATTCTACTACATGTACGCGGTCTTTGTACGGTCCGGATGTGACTTCGCGGTAATATCTTCTCGTCTCCTCCAGCGTGCTCGCATTTTCTACGATAATGATTTCATAGTTCTCGTAGGTGGAACGCTCAAAAATGGAATTCAGGCAGCGCTTTAAGTCCTCCGCGTGGTCCTTGTTGGGGATCACAATGGATATTTTCGGCTCTCCCTGAATTTCATAGGTAATTTTAAAAATCGTTTCAAACGCCCGGGTACTCGTGATTTTAAAATTACGATACCCATGCCGCCGCAGGTGATCCGCAACAGCTCCCTTCGCCGCTTCAATGGCATAGGTCTTTGCGCCGATATTATCTGCTGTAGAGCCCGCGTGGCTTCTCCAGTAGTAGAGGAGCCTGGGCACATGCACGATGTTCTGTGCCTTATCGGTCAGCCGCAGAATCATGTCATGATCCTGTGAGCCGTCAAATTCCGAACGGTACAGCTCTTCGCCGTCCAGAAGGTGCCGGTCAAAGCAGGAGAGGTGACAGATATAATTATTCGCCCGCAGGTTATCAATCGCATAATCCGGCTTGAAATGAATCGTCACAAAGCGGTTGAGATTGCTCTCCTTGAAGGTCGTCTCATCACAGTAGAGATAATCCGCATTCTGCTCGTTGATGGTCTTGACATACCAGTACAGAACCGACGGATGAAGGTAGTCATCGTGATCAAAGGGTGCGATGTACTCTCCGGTGGCCATCTGAAGGCAGGCGTTGGTATTCTCTGAAATGCCGCCGTTCTTTTCCAGCTTGCGATAGCAGATCTTTTCCGCAAGCTCTGCACTCCTTTTCCGATACTGCTCAACTACCTCTCCTACGTATGCATGCTCTGCATCCGATCCGTCCGCAAGGCACAGCTGCCAGTTTCCGTAGGTCTGATTCAGTACAGAATCCAGCATATCCTTCAGAAACTCCTCCGGCGTGTTGTACAGCGGGACCAGGATGCTGAAGCAGATCTGTCTGGCAAAGCCGGCAGCCTCATCCGTCTGCCTTTTCCTTTCCGCTTCATCCGGAAAGCTCGCCGTTCCGTACCCCTTTTCTGCCTGGCGCTCGCGAATCTTGTACTGAATCTTCTTCACTACACCCCGGGCGTCTCCCTGGTTTTTAATTCGGTCCGCCTGGCGCTGCACGAAGTGATAGGCATCTCTTGCCGGCTTCGAGGCCTTCCATATTCTATTATTCTTGATGCGATCGAGCTTAAACTGAAGATCATCCACCTGATCCTCCAGCTGTGCCACACGATCCGCAAGAAACGCAGCCTTCGCCTTTTCCTTTTCGTACTGCTCCAGAAGATCTATATCACGCTTGTCGTTTTGTTCCATGCCTTCTCCCGCACTGCCAAGGCGCAGCACTCATACCCGTTCCGAGCACCTTCACCGCATCCATGCCGCGCAGCTACTCTATTTTCAAAAACACATCTGACCAGTACACCAGTCTCTGGCGTGAGGTTCGATCGATGGCCAGCATGCCGATCTGATACCGTCCCGGCTGCAGCGCATCCTTCCGAAAGGCCGTCATAAAGCCGGTCAGTTCATCATTCACCTGATCCGTCAGATTCTCTGCAATATCCGGTCGATAGACCCTCTCTGTATCAATCTGCCACACCGGCCCATCCTGATCATCCGGCCGGAACAACAGCTTTCTGTCATACGCTGCGTTATCTGCGTCAATAACAAAGGCATAGCCCTTGATATAATAGCCCTCTTCATTCCGGCTTGCCTGATCCTTACGTCCCATCGGGCCGCACAGCCAGACAGAAAGTGCGCCGGCATACTCCACGCCAAGGCGCAGCACCGGATTTTCCCAGGAGGCCTTGAGCTTTCTTCTCCGGCACTCCATCTCCATGTAATGCGGATCCTGCAGCACCGCGTCCTCTGTTGCAATTTTAAACTCAGTTACCGCCGGATCCTGCTCCAGATACTCGTGGTAGAAGGGATCTCTTCGGAACAGATCCGGATGAAGGCCCAGGAGTCGCTCCAGCTCATTGGAGAGACGTACCGCTTTTACCTCATCCTTCCGGTCATCGCCGCGGGACAAAGACTCGTGGTGATACAGATACATATTGTTGCGCACGACATTGTAGTATCCCTTTTCAAACACCTTCAGGCACAGGTCAATATCGTTAAACGCAACCGCAAAATTCTCGGTGTCAAAGCCGCCGACTTCATGAAACAGGTCGTTTCGAATCATCAGGCAGGCACCGGTAACGGCAATTACGTTCCGCACTCCCTTGTTGAATCCAAAATAATGCTCTTCCTTATTGGTGCAATATTGCAGCTTATGGATGGGTCCCACATGGACGTTCACTACACCCGCGTGCTGGATCAGATCCGAATTCGGATACAAGAGCTTCATGCCAACGCACCCGACATAGGGGAGCTTGGCCTTTTCCGAAAGGTACGAGAGCCAGTTGGGACGGGCTATCTCAATATCATCGTTCAAAAACAGCAAAAGCTCGCCGTTGGCCTCCTCCGCCCCCAGGTTGCACATTGCCGAAAAATTGAACTCCATCGGCTGATAAATCAGTCTGGCGCTCCCGGTTTCATTATGCTCCTCGAGAAGCTTCTCCACCTTTCTCCGGTTTTCCTCGGAGCTTCCATTGTCCACAACGATGATCTCATAGGGGGAGCAGTCACTGAATTTCTCAATGGAGTGCAGGCACTGCCCCAGAATTTCCGGATTGTCCTTGCTGGGAATGATGATGCTGATCAGTCTCTTTTCTGCAGATTCCACGGAATAGCGCCCGGTGAGCGAGCTCTTGATCAGATTACTGTCCCAGGGACTGCGTTTCCGGTAGGAATGAAACAGCACCTCCGGAATGTGTCCGATCGGAAACACACCCTTTTTACGCCTTGAAAAGCCATCATCCGCCTGTGCAATACGAAGGCAAAGCTTACTGTAGATCCAGGAGCGCATGGCATCATCCAGCTCATTTTCCCTGGCCTTTTGCTCTTCCTCGCAATCCTCTTTGGTTCTGGATTTCACCTCATAGTCGGAGGCCTTTCGGTCGCCGGGATTGATCATATACAGCTCCGTAGAGCGGATCGCAAAAATGCTGCCGAAATAGAACGTGGACAAAAAGGTATCCGGAGACCAGTCGGGCTTTAACCACGCATCCGTCAGCTGACCCTTTTCCGCCAGGCGGTCTTCATCACCGTAGACCATTCCGATGTCAGGATTGGCTGCAAAAAAGTCACAAATCAGCTTCTGCGCATAATCCGTCAGAGTGCCGTCATCTGCGCAGCAAATCAGGATATCCGGAAGCTTGCTGCCGGATAAGATGTAATTTCGGAGGTGAGAATACCGGACGACCTCCGCAGAGAGCTTCTCCCCCTCCGTGTGATCCGTAGCATTCAGCCGTTTATCCAGCTCCAGCTTGTGCAGCCGGTACCAGTTGCTGTAGCTGTCAACCTTGTCCAGCAGTTCCCTTTCGTATTGCTCATCCCGGGTTCGCAGCAAGTATTGTTTGATCTGTTTTTTCAGCATGTAATCTGCTCCTTGCTTCACCTTAAAAAGCGATAATTATTCAGTAACCATCTCGATTGTAATACTCGAAAATGTCTGATGCATTCGGCCAGCTATCGTCTTTCCATTGCCTCTGCCATGGTAGAAGGAAGCCCTGTCATCTGCAGCACCAGCTTCATGCAAAACGTTTCATCCTCTGCAATCTGAGCCTTGCGGCGCAGCTTTTTGACATCCCATACCATCCAGGGATCCGATCCTGTGTATACGATGCTTCCGTTCGTATAATGTCTGCCGTTGGTACGAACCAGGCGGTCCAGAAGCTTACGTCCTTCATGCCCCACCTTGGCTTCACGGATAAGAACGATGCAGGGGCAAAGCGCCGGGTCAATCCGAAGACGATTTATCTCCGGGAAAATCTCCACGGTAAGCGCGGCGATTCCTTCCTCTTCGTAATGCTCCTGTGCCCAGTAGGACTGCTCCTCACAAAATCCGTTTCCGGTATCGTAATACACCTGAATGGACGAAAGCGTTTGCTCTTCCTTTGCCTTTCGCTCCTGCTCCCGTTTCTGTTTGGCAATGGCAGCCGCCTTCTCCTGGGGCGTCTGAAGCTCACACGGCTTGATTACGCTGGTCCCCATGCTGCTGCAGAGCTGTCCCAGAGAGGTCACACCACCAGTCACCTGTCGCTGGAAATTCTGTTCCTCCTCCGCCAGCCGATTGGCATCTGCCTCCGGAATTCCAATTGCCGCCAGAAGCCGCTCGTTTCCAATGAGCTTCTCGCAGCGGCCGCTCCTGGTCTCGTCCTCCAGATAATAGACGAGGAGTGAACGGAACAAAAGCTCCTGAACCGGAATGCTCTCAGAGACCGCCCATTCGTAGTCAATGGCCGTCCATTCATCCCCGTTCACCAGAATATTGGAAAAGGTCATATCGTAATCCGATACCGGCATCCCACTTCCTTCGCCAACCCGGCGCCGATACTCCGCAATGAGAGCGAGGAAGCCCTCTCCGTCTCCTCTTGCCAGACTCTCATCCAGCAGATTCTCCAGCGATCTCCCGGGAACCAGCGGAAACTCCACTCCGCCGTCGCCGGTACGTCTGCACGGAGCAATTCGAAGTCCCGGAAGAGGGTCACTCCCATCCGCTCCTTCTGCCGGTGTCGTTCCCATAACCGGGAGCTTCGGCTTAGCCGTGGCCGCCGCGTTCCCCGTCAGCTGCGGTGCCTCGTAACGTGCCGACAGTCTCTTCGCGCTTTCCTCCATCTGCAGCACATGGTCCCTTGCTCCATCATTCAAAGGATATTTGCGCACCAGACGATTTGTCTCATCGATTTCCGTTCGGATCTGATATTCTCTGGCGCGGTCATTAGAGAATTTGCAGTAATCCACCGGAAGCGGAGGTCCTGCCACCACCTCAAAGGAGTTGGCAAACTCCGGGTAGAGTCCGTCCTCTACAATTCCCCGGTATGCACTCTTTTCGTCAAACAAAAGCAGCCTGTCCCGGTCAAAATTCCGAATGTTCTCATTGAGCTCATCTGCCTTCGGAAGACGCCGGTCCGAATACAGAACCGACGTAAACTTGTAATCCGGATACGGGTAATAGAAGGAATGCTCCGCAATTCCGCTTCTTTGCAGCAGTGCCTCCAACGCAGGTCTGGAAAATGTCTTCGCAGGAGCCCCCTGTGCTGCATAGGACTCAATTCCGTCAAAATAACGTCCGGAATGGTCCTCTGCGCAACCGGCCCAGTATTTCATTCCCAGTCGGTTTTCAATGGCGATCACAAGGCGTCCGCCCTCTGCCATGTGCGACCGGATAATCCGAAGCTCTTTCTCAAAGGGATTGGAATCGTGCAGATAGCTGCCGGCATATTCCAGAACACCGATCAAAAAGATATAGTCATAATCTCTGTCCAGCGTCGGCTCGATGTCCTCAAAATTACCCACGTGGATTGTGATATTGTCTCTGTCGCGATGCCGGTATGCATTGATCAGCGAACGCTTATACGACAGATCCACGCAGTCCACCTGTCTGCAGCGGCCGGCCAGCGCTCCTGTGACGGCGCCGGGTCCGGCTCCGATCTCCAGAACCTTTTCCTGACCTGTGAAGGGAATCCAGGAAACGATGTTCCCGCGAATGGAAGAGAGATGGTACAGCACCGGCCAGTTCGGATCCTGGCGGATCACAGCATCAAAATCCTCCTCCCGGTAATTTCGGGCAATATCCAGAATATGATCCTCTATCTCTCCGTCGCAATATAAATCGGTCCCCGGGTACATGGATAAATCCAATGATACATTTCCGACCTGTTCGGTTTTCATCTGATCAGCCATCTTCGCATCCTATCTGCGCGGTTTCATGCCTTGTTTCTTCTATCGAAGACTACCGTCGCTTACCTGAATACTGGAATTCATATCAAAATAACCCACCGTATTTTTATCGGATACTACGGTCAGATTTATGACATCGTACAATCTGTGATAGACCGTGAAGGCTTCCCCCTCATAGCCGGTAACTCCCAGAGAAAGGAGATACTCTCCCCCCTGCAGATCCATTTTCTGACGGAAGGTAATGGTTTTAACTTCTCCCTTTTTCACCGGCTCCAGGAAGGCCTTTTCAAACATCGTGTTGGTTCCGGAGATCTCCACGCCGTACTTGTTCTTAATGGTAAATGCAAAAATAGGTGCCTTTACATCCTCCATAAATTCCACACTCATGCGGAACGTACACTCCGTACCCTTCAGAATGGTGGAATTGACGCTGCCGCCGGCATCCAGTATGTCATAGCATATGATCTTCGCCTTTCCGGATCCATATTCCAGGCGTTCCGGATTCTCCGCCACGGCGCCGCCTTCCGGCGTCTCTCCTGCGGCGTCCTCCTCCGGGTTATACTGGCCGACCAGCACCCTTTTATAGATGTCAATCATCTCCTTGGGCGACCCTTCTCCCAGCTTTACCCCCTGGTTCAAAAGGATTACACGGTCGCAGTATTTGCTGATGCTCGACATGTCGTGCGAGACAAAAAGGACGGTTTTCCCCGCTTTCTTAAACTCATCAAATTTATGAAAGCACTTCGCCTGGAAAAACACATCGCCGACCGCCAGCGCCTCATCCACAATCAGTATTTCCGGATCAATATTAATGGCAACCGCAAAGGCCAGGCGCATGAACATACCGCTGGAATACATTTTCACCGGCTGATAGACATAATCGCCAATGTCCGCAAATTCCAGGATATCGTCCAGCTTCTCTTTGATTTCATCCTCTGAAAATCCGATCATCGTGCCATTGAGATAGATATTCTCTATCCCGTTGTATTCCATATTGAAGCCAGCCCCCAGCTCCAGAAGAGCCGAGATCCTTCCTCTTACCCGGACATCTCCGCTGGTCGGCGTGAGCACGCCCGTAATAATCTTAAGGATGGTGGATTTCCCGGAGCCGTTGGTGCCGATGATTCCGACAGTCTCGCCC
>CAVBQH010000104.1:0-8272 GCA_963597485.1 Acutalibacteraceae bacterium | reverse complement strand
ATTCGCAAAATCGCTGCTACGCAGCTTTTCTTTTGCTCATGTGGCGTTCTCGCCAAATAAAATTTCAAAATCAGCCTTAGAAATGCAAGCATTTCACGTCTGATTTATGAAATTTTGCTTGGCTCTGAATAGTTACAAAATAACGTAATTGTTTAGCACTCCGTCTCCAGCTCCTGCCACACAGGATAGTCTGCACCGCCTGCGTCAAAGAACTTCTTGATATCCAGATTCAGCGCACTCATTTCCTCTGTTGCATTCATGGCGTGGTCTGAGGCGCATAGCTTGCCCAGTGGAGTCGCACACATCAGCCTGAAAAAGCGCAGGCAGAGCCTGCGGTACGCCGCACTTTCAAAATCCGCGTCCGACTTCGGCAAAATCTCATGTCCGGCGTTCCGGATGGCGCGATAGCCCTCTATGTTCGCGTCAATCAGCTGATTCAGATACGCCATATTACCCTTGAGCTTTTTCAGATTTCCGTCCGTTTTGTAGCAGGCAAAGGTTACCGGAATAACAAAGGCGGCATGGCACAGCAGATAATCTTCCATGTTCGGCTCGTAGACGACCTTATACTTTGTACCACTGAAAATCTGCCCGATCAGTTTCTCGTTTGAGTGCGAACCACGAAGCTGACCGATGGTGATTTTCTTGAGATCAATAGACACCACACGGTCATTCTCCCTATGCCCTGCCGAAAGCACAAAAGCAAACATCACGTTTTTCTCAGGCAGTGCAGCGGAAAACTCCGCAGCACGCACATTGTTGCCCACAAAGACGATATTTTTTGTTTTATTGGCTCGCAGTATTTCTAAGACAGTATCAAGCTGGGTATACCGCAGCACGACGAAAATCACATCGTATGTGTCCTCTGGCTGCAGCTCCGTTACTACCGGGATGCGGCTGACCGATGTGCGAAGCGAAAACTTGTCCTTGATGCGCAGGCCGCTTTGCTTGATCTGTTTCCCCCAGCTTCCCCTCGCCAACAAGGTGACGTCCCCCCCTGCGCGGAACAAATTCCTTGCCAGATTACAACCCAGCACCCCGGCGCCAAATATCAGAATTCTCATAGTCTCAGTCCTCTTTTTACTTATTTCTGCAAAATACCGTCGTAAAGAATAGCAAAGGTTAGAATATACTAACCAGCCCGTTTTAGAAAAGCCGCATCTTTGCGGCTCTCTAATTTATGTCCTGACATACCGTGTTCCCCGGCCATTCCCCACTTTTCGGATCTGTCCGTCACTTACCATCTGTCCCAGGACTGCTTCCACTGTAGTTGCGCTGACATCCGGCAGGATCTTGCAAATATCGGCCTTGGAAACCGGTGTCAAAGAGTTCAAAACCGTAGCTTCTACTCTTGCCTGTTTGGTGATTTTACGGCTTCCGATAACGGCAAATCGCTTATCCAGCTCCTTATAGCAGGCATACAGTGTTGTCAGAAATTCCAAAATGAAAGCAGAATAATCATTGCTGCCTTCGTGCCATCCGGCAGACGACTGTTTTAACGCATCATAATAATTGCCCTTGCGCTTATTGATCTGTTCCTCAAACGAGATATACTTGCCTGCATCAAACCCATTTCTGTACAGCAGGAGCAGCGATAAAAGCCTTGATATTCTTCCATTCCCATCTCGGAACGGATGAATACACAGAAAATCCAGAATAACACAGGGGATCAACAGAAGCTGATTGATATTCGGATCATCTCGTGCCTCCTGATAAGCCAGCGCCAGCTGTTCCATTTCATCCGGCGTATCTGCCGCAGAGGTTGGATGAAACCGAACTCTTCGGCGTCCATCTCGGTCTTCCTCGATGATATCGTTATCCACTTCCTTATACCGTCCGGCAAAGGAATATCCTGCGATATTCATCAAAATGGCATGAAGACGCAAAATATCGGATTGAGTAAAGTCCATATCTGCATATCCGATATGAACCTCTGCCAGAGCATCTCTGTAACCGGCAATCTCCTGCTCACTGTGATTTAAAGGTGCACTCCTGCCGTTCACAATCTCATTGATACGCTCATCCGTAGTAACAATGCCTTCAATCGCATTGGAGCTCTTGACAGACTGAACAAGTGCAACGGAAGTCAGTTGTGTATAAATATCTGCAAACTGCTCCTTCCTGCTCGAGGACAGAGCCTTAAGCGAATAAATATCTGCTGTAATATTCAACAAACCGGCTGGAAGCATCCCATTATGCAGAAACGAGTAATCAAATCTGTGCATAGCGCAACTCCTTTCTGCATATAAATATAGCATTTTTTATGCAGAAAGGCAGCAGCTTTCTGCATAAAAATGTGGCAAAAAATATGCAGTTCTGCGAGTTCCGGAGTTTAAAAATGCCCGCACAGAGGCGGGCACAATAAAGCAGAAGCTACAAGTATGATCAGCGCTGCAATTCATTTCTATATCGTTCCAGTTCGCGCTGATTTCCGGAGACAAAATGGCCCGGACAAATTTCCACCCATTCCGGCGGCTCCAGATCACATTTCTCCGGAATTGGATCATACACTGTCAGCACCTTCTGCCGCTCCATCTCCGGATCCGGAAGCGGTACTGCCGACAGCAGCGCCTTCGTATACGGATGAAGAGGATGTGCAAACAGCTCCTCCGTCTCCGCCAGCTCCTTCAGCTCTCCTTTGTAGATGACCGCAATCCGGTCACAGATGAAACGCATCACCGACAAATCATGAGAGATAAACAGGTACGTCAATCCCCGTTCCTTCTGCATCGCAGTCAGGAGATTCAAAACCTGTGCGCGAATTGAGACATCCAGCGCCGAAATCGGCTCGTCACAGATCAAAAACTCCGGCTCCATAATAAGGCACCTTGCAAGACCGATTCGCTGCCGCTGCCCTCCCGAGAATTCATGCGGAAAGCGGCTGGCAAACTCCGGCAGTAATCCCACATCCGTGAGAGCACGTTGCACCTTTTCTGCCCGTTCCTTTTCGCTCAGCTCCGGATGAATATTCATCAGTCCTTCTTCCACGATGTACGAAACCTTTGCACGATCGTTCAGTGAAGCCATCGGATCTTGGAAAACCATCTGAATTTTTCTGGTGATCTCCTTGTCCAGCTTCCTGTCAATGCTGCCGCTGATTCTCTGCCCCTGATAGCAGATTTCTCCGCCAGCAGCCTCATTGATGCGGATAACGGCGCGCCCAATCGTTGTTTTGCCTGACCCGGATTCTCCAACAAGTCCGAAGGTTTCGCCCTTGCGTATATCAAAGGAGACATCACGAACTGCCCGGAACGGATGGCTGGATGAACCGAACTGAACTGACAGATGCTTGACCTCCAGCAGCTTTTCCGACGACAGCTCCTTGTGAAATTTCTGACGTTTTTCGTTGTCCTTCAGTGCTTTCTGCAAGGATGTGTTCGGCGGTTCCACCTTCGGTGCTCTCTCATCGAGAAGCCAGGTTCTGGCCTTATGCGTCGGAGAAACGTCAAAATACGGAGGCCGTTCTACCGTATCAATTTTCAATGCATAGCGGTTTCGCGGTGCAAAGGCATCTCCCTTGATCTCCTGGAACAGAGACGGCGGTGCGCCTTCAATGGAATATAATGGCTTTCCTTTGACACCTAGCTGCGGCAACGATGACAGCAATGCCCAGCTGTATGGATGCTTGGGCTCATGGAAGATCTCCTCACAGGTACCGATCTCCACAATATCCCCTGCATAAAGCACGGCCACGCGGTCCGCAACGTTTGCTACCACTCCAAGGTCATGCGTGATATAAATGATCGTCAGATTGTATTCCTTTTGCAACTTGCGCAGAAGCGCCAGAATCTGCGCCTGAATCGTGACATCGAGGCCGGTTGTCGGCTCATCACAGATCAGAATTTTAGGATTGCATGCAAGTGCAATGGCAATGACAACGCGCTGCCGCATGCCGCCGGAGAATTCATGCGGATAATCCATCACCCGCTTCTCAGGCTTCACAATACCAACTTCTCCCAGAAGGCGAATTGCTTCCAGCTTGGCCTCAGCCTTACTCATTCCCTGGTGCAGTATCAATGCCTCCATAATCTGTTTACCCACGGGCATCAGGGGATCCAGAGAGGTCATCGGATCCTGGAAGACAATTGCAATTTCCTTGCCGCGGATTTGAATCCACTCCTTTTCGGTTTTAAATCCGGCCAGATCCATTCCGTTATATAAAATAGAACCACTGTCGACCCAGCCGTTTTTATCGAGCATTCCCAGAAACGACTTGGTAAAAACCGATTTTCCGGAGCCGGATTCACCAACGATCGCCAGACTCTCTCCTCGGTATAAATCCAGAGAAATGCCCCGCACCGCCGTCAGCTCCTGTCCGCGAAGTGTGAATTTAATAACCAGATCACGAACCGAGAGAATCCGATTCTCTTCTCTGTATTTGTTCTCATCCATGTTCCTGATCCTCCCTATACATGGTTGCGCGGATCTGCAGAATCCGCAAAACGGTTACCAAGGTAATAGAAAGCAATCGTAATCACAGCAACAATAATGGCCGGAAATACCAGCTGATAGGTCTGCGACAGATTCATCATGACTCGTCTTCCCTCGTTGATCAGATTACCCAGGGATGGCGTATCCACAGGGAGTCCCAGACCGATATAGGTAAGAAACACCTCCGAGTCAATGACGCCGGGAATGGAAAGTGCCATGTCCATCATGACCACCGATATAATCTGTGGAAGAAGGTTTTTGATAATGATCCTGTGCGTCGGTGTTCCCAGGCATCTGGATGCCAGGTTGTACTCTCGGTCGCGAATGATAATGATCAGATTTCGGATCCATTTGGCCTCATATACCCAGCTGGTCAGGCACATTGCGAAAATCAGCGTTCCAACACTCGGCTTTAGGACATACGCAATCAGCATACGAAATACCGTCGTCGGTATGTTATCAATGACGTTGTAGATTTCTGTCATAATCCCGTCCATCTGACGGATATATCCCCACATCGTCCCGATCACAATGCCTACAATTGTACTGAACGAAACCGACACCACTGCAATCAGCATCGTCGTTCTCGTTCCGCTCCACACTCTTGCCCACAAATCCTGACCAATGGTGTTCGTTCCAAACCAGTATTCGAAGGTCGGCTGCAGGCTTCGAAGCTGACGCCCTGTTTCCGGATCCAGAAAGATCTCTGTCGGATCTTTTTGTCCCGGCAAATACGGCTGAATAAATGTAAATAAAAGGAGTGCACCGAGGAAAATCAAGGTGAATCTTGTAGAGGGTGATTTCAAGAACATCTGGAATGTGCTGCGCCAGTATGAATATCCGGAGCTTTTGACCTCCTCCGCCTTTCTGGAATCGTAGTTAAGGAAGGAGAATAACTCTTCATCCGACATATTGGCAATTTTCTTAAGCTGTTTGGACATTATCTTCCGCCTCCTTCCTTCGTGAATGTAATGCGAGGATCACAGGCCATCATTGCAAGATCGCCAAGCAGCATTCCGGTAACTCCTAATACTGCGTAGAACATAACAATTGCCTGTACCAGCGGATTGTCCTGAGCCTGGATGGCGTTTACTAAAAGGCCTCCCATGCCAGGAATGGAATATAGGGATTCAATGTACAGGGAACCGGAAATGGTAAAGATGATCGATGTCGGAAGATTCTGTGCCATGGGAGCAAACGCATTCCGAAGAACATGCTTGGACATGATCTGACGACTCGTCAGACCCTTGGCGCGGGCCAACGCAACATAATCCTGATTGACTTGATCCAGCATGTATCGCCTCGTCCACATGGCATAGGATGCAATGCTGCCCAGGGACATAGAAATGGTGGGAAGAATGCAGGTTGCGATATCTCCCTCCTTATACAGCATGCCAATGCTCAGGAGCTTTGTTCCAATAAACTGCAAAAACAGATAATAGACGGCTGAAGGGACTGCATTGACGAACAGAATAAAACCGTTGCCGAAATGATCCTGAAACTTGTCCTTATTGCGGACCATGATAAGTCCCAGCCCGATTCCGACGACCAAGGACAATGCAAGAGATGCGATTCCAAAGCGAAGGGAGTATCCAATTTTGGGAGCAATGATTTCTGTAACGGACTTTCCTTTGTAATAAGTTATAGATGTTCCAAGATCACCGTGAATCAATCCGTCCACATATTTAATAAACTGTACCGGAATGGAATCCGTCAGTCCATAGGACTCCAATATGGCGTGTTTTTCCTGATCGGTGAGATGATCCGCCCGGTCTCCATAATAGCGATCGACCGGAAGCGCGCGCATCATCAAAAACACCGTGAGCATGATGAGGACAAGGGAAATGAGCGAGCGTCCCACCCGTCCCAGAATGTACTTAAACAGCTTCACTGTTTACCACCTTCCTCCAAGTCAGGTAATGATTCAGAGCCCTTTTATGCAAATCTGTCTGCCTCTGAATAGTTACCAAGTCAGACTGCCGAACCCATCTTTATCGGATTGCGGCAGTCTGCTGCGTATAATCTGTATGTGTCTGTTCTGAGGACGTTCCGATTCTCCGGAACGCAGATTCCATCAAGGATTCATCAGAAATCGACGCCGAACACCTTGCCGGCGTCCGTCAATTCCTTGATCTTCGCCTCTCTTTCTTCCTGCCATTTTTGGTAGGCTTCCTCATACTGCTCCGTATTGATGCCCTTGTCATAAATGTACTGATATTTATATCTTCCGTCAGAGGCTCCGAATGCAGCATACTGCGATTCAAACGGCATCAGTGAAGATGCAATGTATCCGGTTCCGCCTCTCATGTAAGGGATCAACAGGCATTGGTCATCCAGCAGCCATTTTTCACATTCTGCAAATTTGTTGTATCTGGCATTTAGGTCCGTGACTTCCGCATTGGCCTCTGCCACCATGTCATCGTAGATGATGTTGTAGTAGTACTTACCGTCCTTGCCCTGATACGAGCCATCTACATAGGTATCAGATACCTCCGACAGGCCATCTGCCATATAAACGCAGTTGCCGTTGTTCTGAACGATTCGGAACGGATCCGTATAGGAAAGAGGATCCAGATAATCCGCCATCCATGTTGTCCGCATCAGGCCGAAGTTGCCGGCACGGTAGGTCTGGTTGCTGTAGTCGGTGTCAGCGTAGCCTTCCGTCTGCACATCAACAAAATCTTCTCCAAGATTTCTTTCGAGCATCTGTGCAACCACCTGGACTCTCTGTGTATCCGTAGAGCTTCCGGTGTTGTAAGGCATATATACGATTACCGGGAAATGGCATCCCGCAGCCGTCAACTCCTCAATTGCTTTTTCCTTATATTCTGCCGCCTCGTCCAGATTGTAGGTTGTGGAATTGGTCAAGTCTGCAAGAGCATCCAGCTGTTGGTAGTCCTTTCCATCAGCAGAGACAAAATCTGCCGGTGTAAACGTATTCTCCACATGCTTGTCTGCATTGTAGGGATCGTCCACCTCTACAACGGCTTCCTTGTCAATGGCATGGAGGATGGCCTTGCGGAAGTTAACATTGTTGACGGCAATCTTCCAGTTTTCCGGCTCGTATTTTTCATCAAACTGTGCCCAGAAACCGAACACATACGCATAGGAGTAAAAGCTCGGACGACACGGACGGATCTGATCGTACTTTTCCGGATTGTTCAGCCACTCATCCAGCTGCTCTGTGGGAATGTCCGCATAGTTTACTTCGCCGCGAAGGAACATCTCCGGTGCAACCGTGTCGGCCTCAGCATTGTAAATCTCGTGAATAGCCGTTATGTGCATGTTGTCCGCATCCCAGTATTCCGGATTCAAAACCGACTCAATCTTGGACTGCGGTACATATTCCGTCATGATATATTCCCCGCAGTACAGCATGGTCTGGTTGTCTGTGGAGAACTGGTCTCCCATTTCATCGATCCACTGCTGGTTTGCAGGGAAGAAGTTCTTATAGGTTGTCGATGAGAGAAAATACGGGCTCGGCGATGCCAGTGTATACTGCAGCGTGTAATCGTCCAGCGCCTTTACGCCAACCTCATCAAAGGATGCATCCTGACCGGCCACCTTTTTGTTGTAGTAGTCCTCCGCTCCGGCAATCGTAAACATCATGTCTGCCAGCTTCGAACCATTGGACGGATCCAGAATGTACTTGCAGGATGTGACGAAATCATTGGCCGTGACCTCCTGACCATATTCCTGCATATCGTAGGTCATCCACTGTACACCCTTACGGATGTGGAAGGTCCAGGTAAGTCCGTCGTCCGAACGCTCCCAGCTCTCTGCAAGACACGGCTGGCAGATTCCGTAATTATCATATTCAACAAGCGAATCAATATACATT
>CAVBQH010000103.1:0-8362 GCA_963597485.1 Acutalibacteraceae bacterium | reverse complement strand
GCCAGCCGCATCGAGGTTTTCCGAAGGAAAATCGAGATGGGTGCTGAATAGTTACATCGATTTTTAAATAACTGGCCTAACTAACTGGCCCGGCACCGAACGCTCGCTTTGGGAAACGCCGATTAAATCAGCATTTCCCTAGAACTTAAAGTACAGATATGTCGATACGCCGGACATCGAACACAGACACAGCACCAGAAGAAGTCCGATCAGCGCCGCATCTTTCCCGGTCAGACGGACCTGCGCCGCCAGTTCCGCTGCCGTCTTCTTCTGTGTCAGCACAAGTGCGACAGCCACGATGATCACCAGCTCCAGCAATAGGACCGGATTCTGCAGTGAAGGAGCCGCTGCGCCGACCGCCTTATTGATAACCCAGAACTCCGGGACATCGAGCTTGGCCGCCATCCGATACAGCCAGCCAGGATACAGCGGTCGGAACAGATTTTTCAGAATCACCATGCTGTATTCCGCACTGGGCGCCGCAAAGAAAACAAGCGTAAACAAAAACAGCAGATAGACCTTTACCTTTCCGAATACCTTCCCGAACATCTTCTGCGGCAGCAAATTCGTCAGCAAACCTCCAGCTGCCACAAAGGCTCCGGACAAAAGCCCCCAGATCAGATACGTTGTGCCAAGTCCATGCCAAAGAGCCGACAGCAGGAACACCACCATGACATTTCCGGCTGTCCGCAGCTTCCCCCTTCGGCTTCCGCCCAGCGGAATGTACACATACCTTGTAAAAAATCTCGTAAGCGTCATGTGCCAGCGCTTCCAGAATTCCGGGAAGGATTTCGCCTGGAACGGTGCATTGAAATTCAGCGGCAGCCCAATTCCCAGCATTGCAGAAAGCCCCATCGCCATGTCACAGTATCCGGAAAAATCATAATACAGCTGCAACGCGTAGCAGCTCATGGTAAGAACGCCTGACAGCGTATCCAGGTACCAGGCACTCTGAATCCCGAAGGTGGCTGCACCTGCCAGCACATCCGCAATCAGAAGCTTTTTCGCCAGTCCGAATACAAAAAGAATCAGCCCCCTTGCAAAGTTTTCCGCATGAAAGCGTCTTTTGGACGCATCGCGGAACTGCATGGCAATTTCCTCGTAGCAGGTAATGGGCCCCTCGATGATCTTCGGAAAATAGGTGAGATACAGCACATATCGCCGAAAGCCGTCCCTTGTAATTGTCCCCTGATAGGAATCGACCAGATACGAAATCTGGCTGAAGGTATAGAACGAAAAACCGATCGGAAGTCCCACCGACAAAAAATCCATGGTTCTTTGTGAAGCCTGCAGCCATCCCGCCTCGGCGCCGGAAACCAGTGCCGGTGTCACATATTTAAACCAGCACATAAAAAACAGATTCACGGCAATCCCGGCCGCAAGCACTCCTTTATTCCTTTTGCGCAATAAGCTCCCTGTGCCGTAATTGAAAAGAACGCTCAGCACCAAAATAACCAGGTACCAGACGCCAAAGCTTCCGTAGAACCACAATCCCATGACAATCAGGAACCATTCCGCTGCCGTCGCACTCTTTTTATTCAAAAGGTACCATCCGGCCGTCACGAGCGGCATGAATATGAATATAAAAAAGAAGGAATTGAATACCATATCGATTCTCAAAACGCCTGGTGCCGCACCACGGCATACTCATCGCCGTTTACCCAATATGGACAGCGCTGGTGCGGATGACCGCCCGCCTGTTCCTGCAGCATACGGCCGTAGTCGTCCTCGTCCACATCCGCCGAGCAGTAATATTCCTGCTCGTCCTCGTCCCACTCCAGATTATTGCAGGTATCGCAATCTGCCATCGTTCTCCCTTTCACTCCGCGCTTCATGCCATCGTTATCACCCGACATCGATGCGCGGAGCATTAAAAATGCAGCCTGAACAGCCGTTTCTTATGACTATAGCCATCTGCATTCATCGCAGGCACCTATTGCTGCTCCTGCTCGCACTGCTTCATCAGATGCTCCCGGTTCCATTTGCGGTAAAACGGCAGTTCAAAAGCAATCATGGCCGCCCAGCCCAGAAGATACGACCACGGAATGGCCTCCATCCCCATATGGAAGACGAACACCATCGGCACTGCTGCGGCAACGCGAACCGTCATATTCAGCATGCTGCTGATCAACGTCACCTTAAGATCCCCAATTCCGCGGAAATATCCCTGCAGGCCGTTCGTCAGTCCCGGCAGAATATACATAAACGCAATCAGATGAAGATACGTCTTGCCGATGGCAATAACCTCCGCCTCCTGCGTGAACAGCAGCATGACCGGCTCTGCCAGAAAATAAAACGCAAATCCCACCATCACACCGTAGATCAGCTCCATTGCCATACCATAGCGGTATGCCTGATAGACCCTTCGATGTTCGCCGGCGCCTTCATTCTGTGCCATCACACTGGTCATGGCATGCGCCACATTCTGTTCAATCACAATCGCATAATCGTCCACACGATTGACCGCACTGAAGGCTGCGGTGGAGGCCACTCCCATGGTGTTGACAATTCCCTGGATGCCCAGCTTTCCAACCTGTACCGCGCACTGCTGCATAGCACTGACAAATCCGTACTGCAGCGTCAGCTTTAAAAGGCTGCCGTCAAAATACAGCCATTTTCTTCCAAGCTGCAGCAGAGGAATTCTGCGCTGAATGTAGATAAAACACAGAACGCCGGACAGGCCCTCCGACAGCACCGTTGCCACCGCACAGCCAACGATTCCCATATGAAATACAATAACGAAAAATAAATCGCCGGCCACGTTTAAAGCCGCACTAAGCGCCAGAAACAAAAGAGGAGACTTCGAATCTCCCATTGCCCGAAGCGTTCCTGCAAAGTAATTATAAATAAAATTAAACAGCAGGCCAAACGCAACAATCCGAAGGTACAGAACTGCTTCCTCCAATATGGCCGAATCCACCTGCAAGAGCTGCAAAAGCTGCGGTGCAGCAGCCATTGTCAGCAGCGCCATCGCTGCAGAAAAGACAATGCCGGATACCATTCCGGTGGAAACCTGCCGCTGAAGCCGGTCGTATTGCTGTGCACCGAACATCATGCCGATCAGCACACCCGTCCCCAGGCAGATTCCCTGTTCAAAGAGAATAAACAAAGTGATCAGCGGGTTGCTTGTTCCTACCGCCGCAAGTGCCGATGCACCTACAAAGCGGCCGACAATGATGCTGTCGGCCGCATTATAGGTGAGCTGCAAAAGATTCCCCAATACCAGCGGGATCGTAAATTTAATCAAAATGGGCAACATCCTGCCCTTGGTCATATCATGCGTCATTTCTGTAATTCATTCCTATGTGCTAAATCTTGAATCGGTAGCCCACACCCCAGATGGTCTCAATGTACTGCGGATTGGAGGTGTCGTATTCCAGCTTCTCCCGTATCTTTTTGATGTGAACGGTCACGGTCGCAATATCCCCGACGCTGTCCATATTCCAGACTCTGCGGAACAGCTCTTCCTTCGAGAAAACATGGTTTGGATTCTCCGCCAGGAAGGTCAGAAGATCAAACTCCTTCGTGGTAAACTGCCTCTCCTCTCCGTCAACCCACACTCTGCGCGCTGTCTTGTCAATTTTCAGGCCGCGGATCTCGATGACCGTGTTCTCCGGCTTCCCTACACCCACCAGACGTTCGTACTGTGCCAGATGCGCTTTTACGCGTGCCACCAGCTCGCTGGGGCTGAAGGGCTTGGTCATGTAGTCATCCGCTCCCAGTCCCAGTCCCTTAATCTTATCGATGTCGTCCTTTTTGGCAGACACCATTAAAATCGGAAGATTCTTCTGCTCCCGTATCCGGCGGCAAACCTCAAAGCCATCCATTCCAGGCAGCATAAGATCCAGAATAATCAGGTCAAACGATTCCGCCAAGGCCGTCTTCAGTCCGGTATCTCCCCTAGTTTCCACCTTCACCTCAAAATTCGAGACCTCCAGATAATCCTTCTCCAGATCTGCAATGGACTCCTCATCCTCAATAATCAGAATTCTGCTCATGCTGTTCCTCTCTTCACGCCGTCACCGTTTCATCAGCCGGCTTGTTCTCCCGATACTTGCGGAATACCAGATGCATACAGGTTCCCACATGCTCCTTGCCGGTTGCCCAGATATATCCGCCGTGATCCTCTACTATCTTTTTAACAATGGAGAGACCGATTCCGCTTCCTCCGGTTGCGGAGTTACGCGAGGCATCTGCCCGGTAAAACCGATCAAAAATATTCGGCAGATCCTTCGCCGCAATGCCTCTTCCGTTGTCCTCAATCTCAATCCGCACACTATCCTGCTCGTCCAGCAGACGAATGTCAATTCTTCCGTGCGGTTTATCCATATATTTCACACTGTTGCTGATGATATTATTGATCACCCTTTTAAACTGCTCCGGATCTGCAATCATTTCCGTATCTCGCGGGAGAAGATTGGAATAGTTCAGTTCGATGTTTTTGGACTCCAGATCCATCCCGATCTCTTCCACGCAGTCTCCAAAATAATCCCACATGTTGATCCGTCTGAAATTATATGGAATTTTATCATTATCAATCTTGGAATACAGCGTCAGCTCGTTGATGAGCTTCACCATATCTCCCACCTTGCTGTAAATGGTGCGAAGGTATTTTTCCTGTTTCTCCGGCGTGTTCGCCACACCGTCGAGAAGGCCCTCCACATAACCCTTAATGGAAGTAATGGGCGTCTTCAGATCATGCGAAATATTACTGATCAGTTCCCGGTCGTGCTTATCATTTTCCAGCTTCTGTTCCGCGGACTCCTTCAGCCGAAGCCGCATATCCTCGTAGCCGCGGTACAGCTCTCCGATTTCTCCGGTTTGTGTCGTAGACAGAATATAATCCAGATTCCCATCCCGAATCTGGCTCATGGCGGTTTTCAACTGATTGACAGGATCCAGAAGACTCGATTTCAGCCAGCTGATCAGCAGCAGTGCCGTGGCCACCAGAATGATCACAATGGTAATACCCAGCGTCATAATAATGCTCTTCGGCACCAGGGCCGCGTCCCTTGGCAGCACATGACAGATTATCCGGAACGATGCGTACGAGAGCAGTGCCGGCAATACAATAACAATGGAAAAAGCAATGATCAGCTTTCGTCGAAAGGACATATGCGTGCCTCCTTGAAGTCTCTTGCTCCTAATACCGTATTATAACATTTACTGCTGCATCGATTTTACGAATGTGCTCTGAATAGTTGCCGGATCTATGCTAAACTAGCGGTATATGAAAAAATCACGACTTCTCAATTATATACTGCGCATTCTTTTATTTCTCGTCCTTGCCGGTCTTAGCTTCCACTATGTAAACCGGGTTCTGACGGCCAAGGATCCGGAGGAATTGTCTCCGTACTACTATGACTATCCAAAGGGCTCCTTTGACGTCATCATCGCAGGTCCCTCC
The DNA here is from genome assembly GCA_963597485.1 of Acutalibacteraceae bacterium. Lineage (GTDB taxonomy): Bacteria > Bacillota > Clostridia > Lachnospirales > Lachnospiraceae > CAG-791. The sequence goes on along the minus strand of CAVBQH010000103.1, from coordinate 2,955 downwards.
GTCATGAAAAATGCGGTGCAGCCGGTCCAGCTCTGGCAGGATTACGGCATTCGCGCCTACAATCTTTCCTGCGGCAACCAGTCCCTTTCCTGCAGCTACTACATTCTCAAGGACGCCATTGACCGGGATCACCCTGCACTGGTGGTTCTTGATGTCACCTACGCGGAGGAAATCTACGTTACCCGCAGCAAGAACTTTGTCCACTACCTGACCGATGTCATGCCGCTGACGGATACATACCGGTATCAGATGATTCAGGAGGTTGTGCAGCCGCAGGATCGGATTGAGTTTTATTTTCCCTTTTATTCCTTCCATTCCCGTTGGAAGGAGGTCACTGCATCCGACTTTCAAAACGGCAACTATCAAAAGTATACGCTGGGCTCTGTTACCTATGCCAGGACGGTTGGCTACGACGCCGTACCTTTTCAGCGCTATGACGTTGATGCCTCTCTCAGCGATGTTTCGCGAGAATATCTGGAGAAGATTATTGCCCTTTGCAAGGAGACTGATACCGAGCTTTTGTTCACCTGCTGCCCTGTCAGCTCCGCCAACGGCGACTGTGACGAAAGGAGCTTTAATTCTCGCCGCGCAGTAATGAAGGATGTTTCTGCGCTGGCTGCAGAAAATAACGTTCCGTTCCTGAATTTTCTGGAGAATCCGGACGCCGTGCAAACCGATGCCTATAAAGACTTCTGGGATGGCATTCACCTCAATATGTTCGGGTCCGCCAAGATGACGTCGTTCCTTGGAACCTATATCAACAACAACTACACGCTTCCGGAGCACGCAGATGACGATGCGTTTGCAACGCATATGGAGGAGCTGATTCCGAACTATGAAAGGGTCTGCCGTTCACAGGCATTTACAACGGTCAGCCGCACGGATGTACTGATGGAGCTTCTGGAAAACCATCGAAAGGATTCCGATCTTCTCTACGTAATGGAGGCCAGCAGCATCGATCCCTCCCAGCTCTCCTCCGATATTGTAAGCGGATTGCGAAAGCTTGGTCTTACACTTTCCGATACGTCTTCGGATGAGACTTCCACGTCCTTCAATTATCTGGCGGTCACAGACGGCGGCATTGTGCTGCAGCAGGAATCTGCAGAAAGCGATGTATCCCTTTCCTGTCAGGATACGGTCTCCGGCTGCCGCATTCGACTTCAGACTGCCGGAGTTTCTGCTTCCTATGAGGACATCAGTGAGCTGTTCATGCTCCAAAACGGTGATTACACCGGAGATTCTGCCGGACTGCATATTGCAGTCTATGACACGGACGAGCATGCACTCATTGACTGCATTACACTTTCTTTTGACGGCTCATCGCTGACACACTGGACGGAGGTTGGCAACTGACATGCTGCACGAATTAGAATATCCCTTTGACTCTGAACGGATTCTCCAGAAGAAAAAATCCCTGCGGCGCAGACTTCTGGAGGAGGGCGCTGCAGATACGGCGGCTCCGGCTTCCGGTAATCCACAAAAGCGTATTCCGAAGAAAATCGCGATCCTTGGCGGTTCTACAACCAGCGACATAAAAAAGATCCTGGAGCTTTTCCTGCTGAACATCGGCATCGAACCCACCTTTTATGAATCCGAGTATGCGCAATACTGGCAGGACGTTATGTTTGATAATCCGGAGCTGGTGGAATTTGCCCCGGATCTTATTTACATTCATACATCCTCCCGGAATCTGCGCACCTTTCCTACGGTTCGCATGAACGCTGAGGCGATTGATTCACTCCTGCAGGAAACCTTCCGGCCATTTGCCGCTATGTGGGACAAAATAGCCGCGGCCTACCATTGTCCGGTGATACAGAACAACTTTGAGCAGCCCTTTTATCGACTTCTCGGGAATAAGGATGTATCCGATGCACACGGCAAGCTGAATTTTGTTCATCGCCTGAATGGACTTTTCTACGAATATGCACAGACGCATGAAAATTTCTACATTCAGGACATTAACTTCCTGGCTTCCTCTTATGGTCTGACAAAATGGGCAGATCCTTATTACTGGCATATGTATAAATATGCGCTGGCTGTCCCTGCCATCCCGGAGCTGGCCTATAATCTTTCCTGCATCATCCAGTCCATCTACGGCAAGAACAAAAAAGCCCTCGTTCTTGATCTGGATAATACGCTCTGGGGCGGAATTGTAGGTGATGACGGTCCGGAGAATATCGATATTGGACAGGAAACACCCACTGCCCAGCTGTACAGCGAGTTCCAAAGCTACATTCTGGAGCATAAAGATCTTGGTATTTTGCTGGCCGTTGATTCTAAAAATGACGAAGAAAACGCTCTGGCCGGTCTGAACCGTCCTGACAGCATTCTCCATCCCGATGATTTTCTGGTCATAAAAGCAAACTGGGAGCCCAAGGACCGTAATCTCCAGCAGATTGCAAAGGAGATCAATATTGGCAGTGATGCCCTTGTTTTCGTGGATGATAACCCGGCAGAACGTCACATTGTGAAAAGTCAGGTTCCCGGCGTGGCAGTCCCGGAAATGACGGCTCCGGAGCACTACATCACGGAGCTGGATCGGGCGGGCTATTTTGAGGTGACCGCTCTGTCAAAGGACGATCTTGCGCGGAATGAGATGTACAAGGCCAATCTCCAGCGCATGCAGCAGGAGGCAAGCTTCTCCGATTACCACGATTATCTTCTATCGCTGGAAATGAAAGCAGAAATCAAGCCCTTCGCTCCTATGTATATGGCTCGCATTGCACAGCTCACCAATAAGAGCAATCAGTTCAATCTGACAACACTCCGCTGCTCACAAGCCGATATTGAGCGGTATGCTGCCAGTGCCGATCACATTACACTTTACGGTAAGCTCGAAGACCGATTTGGTGACAATGGCGTTGTGAGTGTTGTTTTCGGTCATATTGATTCTGATAATGCCGCCCTTTTCCATATTGATCTGTGGCTGATGAGCTGCCGCGTTCTGAAGAGGGA
>CAVBQH010000102.1:0-8406 GCA_963597485.1 Acutalibacteraceae bacterium | reverse complement strand
CATCGAAAAAGAGCTCGCGGGCAGCTCTTATAAGGCAAACCGCCCGGCCGAGCTTCTCCCCAGGCTGCACAACGCCGTCATGCTCTTCGTCCGCACTCTCCTGTGATTCACCCGCAGCAGATGCCATGCCATTGTCTTCCAGTACCTTCTGCAAATCAGCGGCGGCCTTTGGCTGTGCTTCTTCGATTCGGCAGGGCACAATCTCCTTGCCGGTCTCCTCGTCCCAAAGTCTCCAGGACAGCTCCAGTGCATCCGCATCCTGCCGATCCGCCTCTGCTCCGGAAATCTCCGCCTCTACATGCAGCCTCCAGCCATCCGGCTCCTTATCGGCATGTGCATAGATGCCGCCGTCTCGGATGCACAGCGCGCTTGTCTGCATCAGCCATACGTTCCGGTTAATGCCGGCACCGGAATACCAGCGGGAGTTGGGCTCCTGGAAGGTCACGCTCACCATCAGCTCATTATCACCGGCGCGCAGACGTCCTGTCAGCTCCAGGGAAAAGCGGGTGTAGCCGTATTTCCACTCACCGATCTTCTCTCCGTTCAGGTACACCGCACTGTTCATATAAATTCCGTCGAAAATAAGAAACGTGCGTTCCTCGTTGTTTTCCTGCCAGCTAAAGCTCTTGCAGTACCAGCCGGTTCCGTTCCGGTACAACTGCCGGCTGTCACCGATCAGCCAGTCGTGCGGAATCTGCACCGGTGCAAATCTGTCGCCTTTATGAGCAGTCTGCGCTTCCTCCAGAGTGCTCTCCACCGGCAGCTCCAGAAATGTCCAGTTGTCATTGAATAACGTTTTCATAGGATGTTTGCTTCCCTCGTCTTCGTGCTGCAGTCTTGTCACTGCGAGAATGCAGCAAAGGTCCGGGCCCTTGGCCCTGATATCATCACAATATGTCCAGTACAAACGGTGTCATAGGGAGCCCGGCCGCATTCCGGATAAGTGCTCCCGTCAGTGTGCTGCGATGGGCATAGCGCACCTGCACCGGCCTCTCTCCTTTCGGAAATACTCTGCAGACAAATCGGATTACTGCAAGGTCCGGTCGCTCCTTGCCCGTAAGGTCCTCTGCCGAAGCATCCGCAGTCCTCGTTTCGCCCTCGTCCTGCTCCTGAATAAGCACCTCTGCCGGGTACACACTGCCGTCCGCCGCAACAAACTCCGCATCCGTCACCACACTCCCCTTATCAAAGGAATCAGCATAGAGACCTGCCGCATGTGTCAGCGTGACGGCAACCGAGTGCTCTGCTTCCCACAGGACCCCATCTGCCTGTATCGGCACCGGTCCTGAGTATTCCACATCCTTACCGTATACGTCATGTGCCGCCATAAGTGCCAGGCGCCGCCCGATCAGCCTCTTGCCGTGCGGATGCAGGTCATTGTCCTCGCCCAGATCCATAGTGACCGCCATCCCGGCGTGCGGAATCGCCAGTGCCGCCAGGCGCTGCTTGTCCCGAAGGGGCGCCCAGTCCATATCGCCGTCCATCGTGACGTCGTAATTCGGAAGCTGCACAAAGTAAAACGGCAAAGTCTCATCCTTCCAGAGCTTTCGATAGCCGCTGACATACCGTTTCATAAGGTCCAGATAGTCATAGGGCTGATGGGTATTGGCTTCGCCCTGGTACCAGAGCATCCCCTCCACCGGCAGTGCAAAGCAAGGATATGCCGTTCCGTTGAACAGCCCGGTTGCCTTCCAGCTCACAAAATCCGTGGGAGGAATAACATCCATCCTCACTCCGATGCGATAGCTCCAGGTTCCTTTCAGATCAACGATTCCCTGGTCATTGTAGATAAAATATCCTTTTCCGGGCGTCCATCTTCCCTTGCCGCCTTCCACCACCAGGCGAACTGCAATGGTGTTGCGACCGGCACGCAGAACCTGCTCCGGAATCCGGTACTTGCGCGGCGGATACTGATACCCGGTCTCTCCGACCTTTACGCCGTTCACATACGTGATATCCGAATCCACCATCGTGCCCAGCCAGAGGCCTGCACTCTTCCCGGCCATCTCTGCCGGCAGCTCAAAGCTCCTTGCCAGCCACACGCAGCCGGTAAAACCTGAAAGCTCCGTATCACGAAAATAGCACGGCAGCTCCAGCGAAGTACCGCTCTCCAGAATCATCTCCGGATGCTCTTGCCAGTCCTGCCTCCTTCCGGCGTCGCTTCGATCCAGCTCGGCCTTCCAGGCAGCCGGTGCGTTTTCGTTCTCATGAACCACTGCCTGCATAAAGGCGTCGTCCCCATACTGACGCGCCTCCTCCAACAGCGGCAGGTAGGCATCGTCGCCCTGCAGCATTTCCTTCGAAAGCCAGGACGTAATTCTCGATCCGCCAAGGGATGCCTGCAGGATACCGACTGGGACACCGGTCATCTCCCGCAGTGCGCGTGCAAAAAAGTAGGCCGATGCCGAAAATCCCAGTATGGAGTTATACTCCGCCTTTCTCCAGAAGCCATCAACCGGTTCCTCCACCGGTCCGTGATAATCTGCATTCTCCTTGACGCGAAAGCTTCGGATGCCGTCATCGGTGCAGTCCCGCACCATTTCCGGATAGCTGTCGTAGCAGCGCTCCACATCCACATCGATATTGGACTGTCCGGACACATACCAGAGCGCACCGATCAGAATGTCATGCACGCGAAGCTCTCTTCCCTCTTCGCCGCTGACCACAAGCTCATAGGGCCCTCCGGCAGGGAGCGGGTCTAAATAAAGATCAAACCGCCCATCCTGCGCGGCACTCCCGCTGGCCTTCCGGGTAAACGCCCCCTGCTCACCTTCTCCAGGGGCCTTCACCCCCGGTTCTGCCGGTGCCGATACGCTTTGCACCGCTTCTTCTGCACTGGGGAAGAGCCTTGCCGTAAGTCTTTCTCCCGGCTCTGCTGTCCCCCACACATGAATGGGCTTTCCCTGCTGGAAAAGGGCCCCATCCGATACCAGTTTTGATAACTTCATTTCTGCCTTTCTGCTGTCTTTGCCTATGCTGTCTTCGGTTACAGTAAATGCTCCGATGCGGCAAATTAAATCTTGCCGCCCTTGTACAAAAACCAGTCAAAATCCGCATAGCCTTCGCAGGCCTCTGCGTTGCCGCTGGCATACATGCCGACATACGCTCCGGTGAAGCCGCCGTTGATATTCGAGCTAAGAAGACTTGCCGGAAGCTTTTCTGCAACGGATATCCGGTTCTCCTCACAGATTCGGCCCTTTGCCTGCTCCAGAGTTGTCGTCTGGCAGCCGCCTTCAATTTCTGTGTTCTCCGATGCCGGTACGTACCAGAAATCGTAGGTTTCATTGTTGCAGGTGCAGCCCAGAATCACAGGACCTGCTGTCTTTCCGTCAGCAGGAATACTCACGCTCTCCTCGCCCGGCAGCGCAACCTCGCGCAGCACCTCATGCCGGCCGTCCTCTGCCTTTGCAAGACGCAGTACTGCCTGTCCATCTGCATTGTGTCCCATAGTAAGAAGATAGCTGTACCGATCGTCCTGCAGCAGGACGATTCCGGCCTCTGCGGCAGGATCGGAGGCTGCGAGCAGCACCTTCGATGCCATGTCAAAGGTATGATGCTGCTGGCGGCGAAGGACGCAGGCCGGCTGGCTGGTATGCCAGCGATCCTCCGCGTTTTGCTTCCACAAAGTTTCCTTCAAAAGAGACAGACGAAGTGCTCCGGGATTCTGTGTCAGAGAGTAAAACTCCGACACCGGCGCCTGAATGGTGTTCCAGCGAAGATCCAGTTCCGCATCACTGAAGTCGTCCAGAACCTCCTGCTCCATGGGGTTAACGCCCGAAGGGATGTACTCCGGCAGATCCGGCTTTCTCTCGCTGCTGTGCACGATGCCGTCCTCGGTATCCAGAAGCGGCCAGCCGTCCTTCTCCCAGTGGAAGGGCACCAGGAAGGTCTCTCGTCCTGTATTGAAATGGAAATTCCCCTCCGGATCCTCCGGGTCCACATACGGCCGGACGGCCAGCAGAACCATCCACCACTCACCATTCTGCGTCTGTACAATGTCTGCGTGACCGGTCACTGAGATCTCGCGGGCCAGCGGAAGGTGACGATGCGTGACGATTGGATTGCGCGGGCAGATTTCATAAGGGCCCTCGACGCTCTTGGCTCTCGCCATCATGACACAGTGGTTGGAAAAGGTGCCGCCCTCGGCCACAATCAGATAATACCAGTCATTAATATGATACAGGTGCGGGGCCTCGATCCATTTACTGGTTGTGCGGGCTCCGTCCCAGATTTTCCGACGGCTTCCGATAAACTGGAAGGTTTCCGGATCCAGCTCGCTTAAGTAGATGCCGTGATGTCCTTCGTACTGCGGATATGCCTCGATGTAGTTGCCGGCATACCACATTCTCCCGTCCTCGTCCCAGAACAGCGTCGGATCAATGCCGTCCGCTCCCTTGATAAAGACCGGATCCGACCACGGGCCGGCAGGGTCCTTGGCGGTAACGATAAAATTGTCGCGATAGACCTCGCGCCCCTCTGATACGAAGGTGTTGATAATGTAGAAAAGTCCCTCATGATAGCGAATGGTCGGTGCCCACAGACCAAGGCTCGCCTCGCAGGACTTATAATCCAGCTGATCCGGGCGATGGATGGCATGGCCGATCTGCTCCCAGTGAATCAGGTCCTTACTGTGAAAAATCGGAAGTCCGGGGTAATAGATAAAAGAGGAGGTTGCCATATAGTAATCCTCTCCCACCCGGCAGATGGAAGGGTCCGGATAAAAGCCGGATAAAATCGGATTCTGAAAGTGCTCTGTTGTCATCATTTTTCCTTTCTGCCGCATGCCGCAGCTTTCCATATTACTAGCACAAGCGGATCGGCATTTCCCCTCATCCGTTGCACGCTTTTTGCGATTTCATGCGATTGCGAAAGTGGTCCATTCTCGGCCCCTGAAGGGCCCCGGTCCGGACATTCACCTGTACCCCGCCGGGAACGACTCACCGTCACAGCGTCTTTTCACACATTGCAAGCGCCGATGCGATCACCGCATCCATATCGTAATACTTGTATTCGCCGAGCCGTCCTCCGAAGATCACCTTCGCCTCCTTGTCCGCCAGCTTCCGGTACTTCTTATAGAGCTCTCCGTTTTTCGCATCGTTTACAGGGTAATAGGGCTCATCTCCCTTTTTCCATTCCGAGCTGTACTCCCTGCTGATCACGGTCTTGGGAAGATCGTTTCCTTCATCGTCCTTACCGAACTGGAACCACTTGTGCTCAATGATCCTCGTCCAGGGCGTCTCCGCATCCGTATAATTCACGGCAGCATTTCCCTGGTAGTTTGGAATATTCAAAACCTGCGTTTCAAAACGAACGGAGCGGTATTCCAACGCTCCCAGCCGATAGTCATAATAGGCGTCGATGGGGCCGGTATAGATCACCTTGTCACAGATGGCATCCAGTTCGTCCTTATTGAGCAGATAGTCAACATTAAGGCGCACCTCAATGCCGTCCAGCATGGCTTCCACAAGCTTGGTATAGCCGCCCACAGGAATTCCCTGATACAGTGCGTTGAAATAATTGTTGTCAAAGGTCAGCCGAACCGGAAGACGCTTTATGATAAAGGCCGGAAGCTCCGTGCAGGGCCGCCCCCACTGCTTCTGTGTATACCCCTTGATCAGCTTCTCATAAATGTCCGTGCCGACCAGGCTGATGGCCTGCTCCTCAAGGTTCTGCGGATCGATGATTCCTGCCTCCAGCCGCTGCTCTTCAATCTTGGCCTTTGCCTCCATGGGGGTTGTCACACCCCACATTTTGTTAAAGGTATACATATTAAAAGGCAGTGAATAAAGCTCGCCGTGGTAGTTGGCCACCGGAGAATTGGTGAACCGATTGAATTCCACAAACTGATTCACGTACTCCCATACCTTCCGGTCGTTGGTGTGAAAGATATGCGCACCGTATTCATGCACATGGATGCCCTCCACGTCCCGGCAGTACACATTGCCGGCAATGTGCGGCCGCTTATCGATCACCAATACGCTTTTCCCTGCACGCACCGCCTCTCTTGCAAAAACACTGCCGTAGAGTCCGGCTCCTACCACCAGATAGTCATATTTCATTTGTACTCGTCCTTTCCACCCTGGAATCTGTATGTTAGTCTTTTTATATCTGTATTATACGCATCTATTCAGAGCCCATTCGCAAAATCGCTGCTACGCAGCTTTCCTTTTGCTCATGTGGCGTTCTCGCCAAATAAAATTTCAAAATCAGCCTTAGAAATGCAAGCATTTCACGTCTGATTTATGAAATTTTGCTTGGCTCTGAATAGTGACTATTATACACAGATTTCTTTCTGTTCGTGACATTTGCTTATCGTTCATCCGCCCTCCTGCGACAGGGTGGCGGACGGATGAACTGTAACCATAAGAAAGGCAATTCCATGGCCACCACCGTTCTTATCAAGATCATCGAAATGCTCGTCATCCTTCTGTGCGGCGTTATCGTCTATAAAGCCGGACTCATCGACGCACACTCCGTCACGAGAATGTCCAACCTTCTCCTGCTCCTGGTTTCTCCGATTTTGATTTTCCAATCGTATCAGATGGATTTTGATCGTGCGCTTTTTCACGGCCTTCTGTGGTCGCTTGCTGCCTCCTGTATCACCTTCGCCGTCACGATCGTCCTTACGGAGATTCTCTTCCACAAGAAGAATGCGCACACTGCTGTCGAAAAGGCCGCCTGTGTCTACTCCAACTGCGGCTTCTTCGGCATTCCGCTGATCAACAGCCTCCTCGGCGCGGAGGGCGTCTTCTATATCACTGCCTTCAACACCATTTTCAATATCCTTCTGTGGACCCACGGCGTGATGATTATGGACCGCAGCCAGAGCAAGATTTCCATTGCAAGTCTGAAAAAGCTGGTACACCCCGGCATTATTTCTGTCCTGATCGGACTTGCCTGCTTTCTGCTCCAGATCAGGCTCCCTTCCATTCTCTCGGAGCCGCTGGACATGATTGCGGACATGACGACGCCTCTTGCAATGATCATTGCCGGCGCGAATCTGGCACAGTCCAATCTGTGGAAGAGTCTCCGGAACGGCCGCACCTACCTGATGTGTGCTTTAAAGCTCCTGGTCTTTCCGATGGTCAGTCTGGTTATTCTGTGGCTTTTACCGCTGTCCTTTACGGTATCCTTCTCGCTTTTCATTGCCATTGCAAGCCCGATTGCGACCACCACGGTTATGTTCGCAGACCGCTACGATCAGGATGCTCCCTATGCCTCGGAGCTTTTGGTTACCTCTACGATTTTCTCTGCTGTGACGATTCCGCTCCTGTCGATTCTGGCTGAGCGGCTCCTGGGGGCTTGACAGCAGGCATATCATGGAAAGGCAGTCTTTGTCGCAGCCACGAACCATATTCCGGCCAGCCGCATCGAAGATTTGCGAAAGCGAGGAGAAAATGCCACCTGGCATTTTCGGGTATCAAAATCGAGATGGGTGCTAAACAATTACGTTTTTTTGTATTTGAGAAAGGAAATATCAGAATGTCGCAAGCAATGGAATCCGTCAAGGAAAACAAAATGGGGGTAATGCCTGTCAAAAAGCTGATTGTGAACATGTCCGTTCCGATGATGATCTCGATGCTGGTACAGGCCCTTTACAACATCGTCGACTCCATCTTCGTTGCACAGATCAGCGAAAATGCACTGGCCGCAGTCACGTTTGCATTTCCTCTGCAGAATCTTATGATTGCGTTTGGTTCCGGAACCGGCGTCGGCATCAACGCGCTTCTTTCGAGATCCCTTGGCGAGAAGAATTATGAGCAGTCCGATTCTGCCGCCGGAAACGGACTCTTTCTGACCGTTCTGAACTTTATCATCTTCCTGCTGATCGGTCTTTTTGTGACAGGTCCGTTTATCAAGAGCCAAACCTCTGTTCCGGAGATCATTGAGGCAGGGGATGCCTATCTTGGGATCGTGTGCATGTTTTCAGTCGGTCTGTTTTTCCAGCTGACCTTCGAACGGCTCCTCCAGTCCACCGGCCTCACTGTTTTGTCCATGGCATCACAGCTGACCGGCGCCGTTATCAATATCATTTTTGACCCCATCATGATTTTCGGTCTCTTCGGATTTCCGAAGCTCGGCGTATCGGGTGCCGCCTATGCGACCGTCCTTGGCCAGTGCGTTGCCGCATGCCTTGGACTGTTCCTGAACCTTCGCTTCAACAAGGAGCTGCACTTTAGTCTGCGCCGGATTCTCCATCCGTCCGCATCCATCATCAGGAAAATCTATTACGTCGGCGTACCGTCCATCCTCATGATGTCCATCGGATCGGTCATGACCTACTTCATGAATCTGATTCTGGTGGCCTTTTCCACCACCGCAGCAGCCGTATTCGGTGTGTACTTTAAGCTTCAGAGCTTTTTCTTCATGCCGGTCTTCGGTCTTAACAACGGCCTTATACCGGTC
>CAVBQH010000101.1:0-8420 GCA_963597485.1 Acutalibacteraceae bacterium | reverse complement strand
GTCCGGCAATATAGGGCCGCAGGACAATCAGGAATTCAAAATACAGCTTGCAGAACCGCTCCGGCACCAGAATGTTAAGAAATGCCAGCGGCTCGCCAAAGCAGTAATACTGGAGCGTCGTCAGCACATCCGCCCCGTATCCCAGTCCAAAGGACCATGTCTGCAGGGACAGTCCCTTTCCATGGAGAAGATTCCATGCGCAGCCCCGGAGCCACTTTCCGTAGTAGGCATAGGCCCTAAGGTGCTGCCGCCAGGCATCGGCGTGATACACCAGCGACCGGTGCTCCGCAATAAAAAAGCACAGTATAAATCCGAAAAGCAGCGCATACAGGAACGTATACCACAGGAAAAGTCTCCTCTTCCGGATGGATGAAATTACCTGGTATTTTGTAAGATCAATCTGCATGTTGCCCGCCACCATTCTGAATCAACACATCACACGCATCTGAGTGACGATGCGTACAACATCTGCCTTAAAATTAACCCGCTTGTTCTTTTCATTTCGCAAATCCGTGCGATCCGCCGAAGGCTTTTAACGTGATCCATTTGCTCTGCACTGCTGTCAGCAGGAGCACGATCACGCCGCCGATCAGAATGCATCCGGATCCGCTCCAGAACAACTCCGTAGTCTTATAAATTGCGACAAACCAGATCGCATTGCCAATCAGGAGCCGGAATACCTCTCCGACCCGGCCGCGACCATGCTCGTCTTCGTTTTCATGCAAGAGTCTGCGTCCGGCGAGCACCGGCACAGCAATGGCCAAGAGAAGACATACATCTGCCGGGATGGCCCCCGGTTGTGTCAGACCTCCTACGGAGACCGAAGGCTGCTGTCCGAAGACGCTGGCATGCATGTACAGATATTTAGCATACTGCGCCAGCAGAAACGAGGCACAGCCCACCACCGGGATATAGAAGCGCATCCGTCTCTCCTGCAGTGCTCGCCGGAGTGCGTCAACGGAAATCAGCCACCCGGCAAATCGGTTGATAAGCACCACCAGCACCGCTTCCACCAGCAGCACCTGCAAAAAGATCAAAAGCCACTGCGGGGCTCCGTCAAATCGCTGCATGCAGCCCTGCGCTGTCAGCAGAATCCGAAGATTGACGTGCGTAGCGAACACAATCAGCGAATTCCGTCCCCAGAATGCCAGTGCACGTAAGGCTCTTCCCGGCAGCTGCCGGCACAGCTGCGTTACAGCGTACACGGCCAAAAATCCGCCGAAGTAATACAGAAACGGATTTCCCAACAGGGAATAGTGCAGGTCCACATAGGTGTTCTTCCCCGAAAAGACAATGCTGCCGATCAGAGTAATGGCCGCCAGAGCGTTTCTCGCCTGGGTCCGCAGGCCGTCACATTCCTGCACGGTGCCCAGAAACCACCCGGCTTCCATCCACAAAAAGCCGATGATCCCGCGGTTCAATACATTTCCAATGGACCATAGGCTCACCATATCCGGATCCGGCACCGAGAAGTAAAACCGTCCGGCAAACCATGTCGACACCGCCAGCAGGACCGCATCCGCAGTCAAGTGCCAACACCACCTCTGCCTGCAGCTTTCTGCATCCGCAGCAGTCAGCAGTCTCCGTCCCTCTCTGCGGATTTCAGCATACGATGCAGTCGAAAGCTCACGTTCCCCTCCGAGGCTTCCCGCATCCGTGTCTATAGTGTGAATGACATAGAACAAAACCTCTGCGATGAAAAGAGCCGGTAAAAACCAAAGCGGCCCGTCTCCCAGCAGCAACACAGTGCCCGGAATATTCCCGCCAAACCGGTCAAGGCTGTCAAGCAGCCGATCACAGACTAGGCTCAGGACAGAAAACATTACATACGGATACAGAAGGCTCCCCGTCTTCCTGCGGATGAAGTTCAGGAAGGACTGTCTACACATGCTTCGTTTCTGCAGCACCATTCCGCTCAGGAAAAAGAACAGCGGCACATGGAAGCTGTAGATAAAGTGACTGATCGGCGTCGTCATCGGAATAACATGTCCCAAAACAATCAGAAGAATCCCGATTCCTCTTGCCCCGTCCAGCCACGCAATGCGGCCTTCGCCGCCTTTTTCTTTCATAACTCCCCCCTGCATCACGCCTTCTATGCTGCAGCAAGTCCCGTAACACACAGCAGCAGTTTATCTACTACTGCCATGCACGCTGCGCTTCCATTCCTGCAGCATCGCCAGCAGGCACACATAGAACAGTCCCATATTGTAGATCATATACCTTGTCTGCGGGAAAATAATAGCTCCGACTACCATGCAGTTGATCGTGGTTCCGATCAATACCAGTCCCGCAAGGAGCGCGATATCGCCTTGCGCATTGGATTCCTCCGCCGAAGTCCCGTCCCTTCCAGGATCAGATGGTATTGTGCTTTTTTTCCTCCTCAAGTGCAGCACCAGCCTGCACAGGAGAGCGATATACGCCGTCCACAGCACCAGCGACGCCCAGTTCAAAGCAGTACTGACACGCAGCACCGTGTTAACAAAGCCCTTGCGCACATTGTTCACCCACAGATGCAGGAGCCGCGTAAGATTCTGATGCACAAGGACATGCTCGATTTCCTGGCAGACGGCATCCGTCGCAATCGCAAATTCCATACTGCCCGGCGTCAGCTCCGGCTGATGCTCCCGCACATAGGCATCCACGAGAGGATCCAGCACCTCAAAGCCGATGATGTCATAGCTGTCCGCATAGTGGGAGCACAGCTCCACCCAGGATACGCCAGAACTCTCGCTGCTCTTTGCTGCCGATTGTTCGTCCAATACCTTCGCATCTGCGTTTATCTGCTCAGCATCTTCCGTAGCTCTTACATCAGCATCTACTGCATTCTCCGAGTCCGCAGTCAACTCCGCCGTGCCCTGTCCCATCACATCCACGTAGCGAAGCTGCTGCTCCTGCATCTGCTCCTCGATCTGCAAAAAGAGACTCTTTAGCTCCTCCGTTCCGTAGCGGTCGAACAGCACAGCATCCTCCTCGGTAACCGTGTACAAAAGCGTGCTGTCGATCTTATCCGCGCTTCCTGTATGGAAGGACCACACGCCGTGAAAGCCAAGATTGTAAAGATGACCGATAAGAAAAATAAGAACGCCGGCCCCTGCCAGTGCCGCCACGTCCAAGCGCAGCAGGGAATGTCCTTTCGAGACTCGTTTTCTGCGGATCAGCTCCAGAAGATCAGCCCCTATCGTACACACCGCGAAAATCAGCAGCGTAATCCCAAGCTGCTTGTGGTGAGAGGTGCAAAGGGTCATCATCCCGGCCGCGGCCAGGAGATATTTTTTCCATGAAGTTCCATCCGACACAAATGTCTCTGCCCGACCTGCATTTTCTGATCGTCTGCAACTCTCGCGAGCAAACCGTTCAGCGGCAGCATTGGATGGAGCAATCGGATCCCGAAGCGCACCATCCGCCGCGACGCACCGCGGCCGACTGCGCAGATATTGAAACAAAAACAGCAGGAACAGGATGTAAAACGGAATGCCGAAGCCCTCCGTCATGATGCTCTGAAAGTACGCCGAGCCTCGCTTGGCACCGAACCGGTTCAATAGCTCCACGCCCCACATCACAACATTGGCCGCCAGTGCGAGCCGCCGGCCGCCGAGTTTGTTGCAGACCTTTGCAAGGTACCACACCGTGACAGCCATAACCGCCGCCTGGCACACGATGGCCGCCATCAGGTACAGCGGCTCCTGCGCCGCTGCCTTTCCTCCCAGACGATCGGTCAGATCCCATCCGTACACCAGAATTGTGTCACCGAACAACTTCCGCATCAGCCACAGAAACGTGCAATAGGCCGGCTCTCTCGTGTAATCCATGGTGGCATAGCTGTTCGAATCCCGGCACCAGACCGGCCCGTCTGCCAGCGCAAAACCGATATATAATACGAGATTCACCGCAAGGCAAAACCATCCAAGGTGCCTGCCGTTTAGAATGCCGCATCGCTCCTTCACTGTCCGCTCACCTCGTACCGAGGAGCCCTGCTTTTTATCCTGCTGATTCTTCAATCGCGTACTTCGCTCCTTATCGACATCTGTTGCATCCGTCCCTCATACCTGCAGCTGCCGTCCTCTTGGCTGCTGACTGCAGTCACCGGTTGGTGTACATGATCTTTACTCTGCTTTATGCGCCAGCTGCGACACGATGAGAACCACCATGTCCTCCAGTGCATGCCCACGCTCGTCCACCGTGATGTCCGCGTATTTCTCATAGAGCGGCACGCGCTCCTCATACAGCTGTTCAATGGTCTGTCCGTCGCGCAGCGCAACGCCGCGGTTTTTGGCATCGTGAAGCCGCTCGTCGAGCATGTCAAGATCAATTTTCAAATAGATGATCTTCCCCAGCTTACGGAGGTGCTCCATCGCCTTCTCGCCGTAGATCACGCTCCCGCCCGGCGCAATGACGCTCCGATGGCACGAAAGCCCGCAGATCGTCTCCTCCTCCAGCGCGAGGAACCCGTCCACGCCCCGCTCATCCATCAGCTTCGAAAGCTTCTTACCGGTTGTCTTCTGAATGACCAGATCACCATCCACGAAGTCATATCCCAGCGCCTTCGCCAGGATAATACCGACCGTACTCTTTCCGGAGGTCGGCATACCGATCAATATCAGATTATCATTGGACAGCTCACCCGCCGGCTGGGCCGGCTGCTGTTTTTTCTCTTTATTCATTTGCTTTATCCGTTTCCTCTTCTAAAACCGCCATGCCTGCGTTCTGTGGTACTCCCGGCCGGCCGTAAGATCCGCCTCCATTGTCTCCCGAAGCTCAGAAAGCCCCGAAAACTTTTTCTCCGGACGCCGGAAGGTCAGAAGGCTCGTCACCATCTCCTGCCCGTATAGATCACCCTCGAAATCATACAGGTGCGACTCGACCGTAAGATCTTCTCTTCCGGAAACGGTCGGCCTTCTGCCGACATTGGTCATCGCCGGATACTCTCTTCCTTCCAGAAGAACCCGCGAGTAATAAACGCCAAACGGCGGCAAAAGCTTATCCGATTCCGGAATCTGATTTGCCGTAGGGATCCCGATAGTACGTCCAATGGCGTTCCCGTGCTGCACCGGTCCCCGGATTCGGTACGGTGCCCCCAGGCACTCCTGTACCTTTTCCATCTCACCCTTCTGAACAAAACCGCGAATGAGTGAGGAACTAATCGGCACGCCCTCGTACGCCACCTTGTCGATCTCCTGCGCCGCAAAGCCGCAGGTCTCTGCCATCTCCCGGAGCAGCTCATAATTGCCAAGACCTCTGTCGCCGAAAGACAGGTCCGGTCCCGCTGCTACAAATCCGGCCCGCAGTCTCTCGCAGAGAATCTCCCGGACAAAGCGTTCCGGCGCCATCGCCGCCGTCTCCTTGTTAAAGGGCAGCTCCACCAGGAGCTTCACGCCCATCTCTTCAAAGAGCCTGCGCTTTTCCTCCCGCGTCGTCAGAACGCCGCAGTCATTGATACCAAAGAATACCTCCGGCAACGGGTCGAAGGTCAAAACACATGGGATCAGGTCCTTTTTTTGCATGATTTCCTGCAGCAGGCGGCGGTGCCCCCGGTGAATTCCATCGAACTTGCCGATGGTTACCGCGGTTCGACCGGGCGCCCGAAATGCCGCAAGATCCGTAACAATTTCCATTCCATTCATTTTCCGTCTATCTGTTTAACACCTGCCTCATTTGTAACTGTTCAGAGCCAAGCATCCAAGGCGCGAAGCCAATTACCTTTCTCTAACGTCTGTCAAACTCCCGCGAATCCGTATCGTGGAACATCTTGGTCGGAAGCGCCCTCCTGCGGCCTTTTTCATAATGGTACAGGGCGTAAAATTCCCCCGCCTCGTCGTACACCCGAATCCGGTCCGTCTGCGGCAGCACGCCCTCCAGTGCATTCGCGCCGGAAAGGGCATTGCCGTTTCGAAGGTATTTCATATCCTTCGCCTTTATGTGAATCGCCGGCGCATCCATGAAGAACGAATCCACCGGAAGAAGCCTTTCCGCAATGCCCTCCGGTCCCGTTTCATCCATCAGTGCCTGCAGCTCTCCCAGCGTAAGCGCATCCTCCAGGCGGAAAATACCGACTCTCGTCCGCAGAAGGTGGTCCATCGCACCGCCAACACCCAGCCATGCTCCAATGTCCTCACACAGCGTTCGAATATACGTACCCTTGGAGCAAACGACCCGAAGCGTCACATAAGGAAGCGCAATCTCCTGCACCTCCAGCTCATGAATTGTAACCTCCCTGGCCTTGCGCTCGACAGTAATGCCCTCTCTTGCCAGCTCATACAGGCGGCGGCCGTCGCTCCACACTGCCGAATACATCGGCGGAATCTGATGGATGACACCGGTAAACTGCGCCGCTGCCGCCCGGATTTTCTCCGCCGCAGACTCCTCATCACTGCCGAGCCTCTCTGCCAGCTCTTCCTCCGGCACACTCGTCAGAACTGTTCCCGTCATGTCCTGCGTGTCCGTTGTAACCCCCAGGCGAAGCCTTGCCACATACTCCTTATCCCGGTCCGCAATCAGCTCTGCAATCTTCGTCGCGTTCCCCAGGCAGACCGGCAGCACGCCCTCCGCCATCGGATCCAGCGTCCCCGTGTGCCCGATCCGCCGCATATGCACAATGCCGCGCAGCTTCGCCACCACGTCGCTGGATGTAAACTCCTGCTCCTTATTCACGACCAGCATCCCGCAGAAGTGGTTCTCTATTCTCTTACTGTCCATATGTTCTATCTATCCTAACTAATGCATCATTTGCAAAATAACCAACCTAATAGCGCAAAACTTTTTCTGAGGATTTGTGACCCGTGCAATCAGGAAAAAGGGCCCGTTAGTTAGGCCAGCTATTTAAAAATCGATGCACCAGTACTCAGCACTTCACCCCGGCCTTCAGCTGCTCCTCAATCCGCGGCGAGAGGCTGTTGATGATGTCATGGCACGATGCGCTGCAGGTAAAGCCGGCCGCTCTCGCATGACCGCCGCCGCCGTAGAGCTTGGCAAGCTCCGCCACATTCACCTCGCCCGTAGAGCGCAGGCTCACCTTGTATGTCCTCGTCTCCGTTTCATACATGAAGATCGAGCAGCACACACCCTCCGTGTGCACCAGCTCGCTGGCAATCCCGTTCATATCCGAGCTCGTCACCTGGTAAAACCGCATCGTTCCACGGTCAATCCGGCTGACAATGCACCGGCCGTCCAGGAAACGGATGCTCTCCAGAAGCGCCCGTCCCAGAATCTGCTGCTGAATATAGGTCTTCTCATAGAACACCTCCCGGACAATCGCAGAGAAATCAAAGCCGTAGGAAATCAGCTTCCCGGCGATCTCCATGGTCTGCCTTCCCGTGTTGGAGTACATGAACACGCCCGTATCCGTCACCATGCCGATGTACAGGTTCTGCGCCACCTCACGGTCGATCCACTCCTCCTCCATCGTAAGGAAAACTAGCTCGCAGGCGCTGCTCGCCGTGGGAACCACCCAGTTCACATCCCCCGTTCCGGGATTCGTCATGTGGTGGTCGATGTTGATCCGTTTGGCCGCTTTCATGTAAGGATCCAGCGCATCACCAAGGCGTTCTTTCTCACAGTCCAGGCAGATAAAGGCGTCATACGGCGCAAGATTCGAAGGAATCTCATGCTGAATCTGCTCCGCACCGATGATGTTGTGCTCCAGTGCCTCCGAAAAGTGCTCCAGATACACATCCACATGTGCGTCCGGCATCGCCTTCTCCAGATACAGTGCCATTCCCATGCACGCACCCACACAGTCCCCGTCCGGACGGATGTGTCCGCTGATTCCGATGGTTTTGCAGCCTCTCACTTCATCCAAAATATTGATCATTCCGCTTCGTCCTCATCCTCGTCTTCACCGGCCGCATCATCCACGTAGGCGCTGGTGTCATTGATGTCGATGCCGCGGCTTTGTCTTCCCTCTTCGGCGGCGGCATCCTGGGCCTTTACCTCATCGATCTTATGCGCCATCTCAACGCCGTAGGCAATGGAATCGTCCTGCAGGAAATGAAGCTCCGGCGTATTCCGAAGATTCACCTGATGCGCCAGCTCACGGCGGATAAAGCCGTTGGCGCTTTTGAGGCCCTGCATCGTCTTTTTCTGCACCTCTTCATCTCCCAGAACCGAAATCCAGACCTTGCAGTTCTTCAGATCCGGTGCCACCTCCACCTCAATGACCGATGTCATGGGCGAAACTCTTGGGTCCTTGATATCCCGGATGATCGCAGCAAGGCTCTTTCGAACCTCATCGTTGATCCGGCGGTTTTTAACACTGTTTTTTCTCATATTGCTTCCTGATATCCTCTTTCCTTAAGACGGGCCGCAGCGCACTGCCCCTGCAATGCACTGCGGCCCGTTTATCATTGTCTTATGCGTTTTCTCTGGCCTTTCTTGCGGCTTCCTTCTCCTTGCGGGCAATAACCTCCTCGCGCGGAACCTCCACC
>CAVBQH010000100.1:0-8515 GCA_963597485.1 Acutalibacteraceae bacterium | reverse complement strand
CGCGGGGCAATGGAAAGCTGCTTTGACGGCAGCAGGACCTATGCGGAAGCGCTGAAGATGTTCAAAGAGGAGATGGCTGAGTCCTATCCGGAACTGACGCTGGATGGTTGATGCGGCCTCAAAAATAAGGTATTATAGGGCGAAAACGGTTTGCTATCTGATCAGCACCTGTCACATCAAGGTTTTTCGAAGGAAAATCAAGATGCGTGCTGAGTAGTTACAATAATTTATCTTGTGAAGATAACCGCAAAGCTGCTGCAGTATGGTGCGGCGTGGACGCGGTGTGGAAAGGATAGAAATGGCAGTTTCGGTAAAGAGATACAGCGAAGAGGATTTGAGCAATACGCAGTATTTTAAGGTAAAGCCAGATCAGGAGAGCGGAACCCGCAAGGTTTTGTCTATTGTTTATGAGGCACTGACCAAGAAGGGCTATGATCCTGTTAATCAGATCGTCGGATACATTATGTCCGGAGATCCCACATATATCACCAACTATATGGGCGCAAGAAGCCTGATCATGAAGGTGGAGCGTGATGAGCTGGTAGAAGAGATTCTGGAGGCATATATCGAGAACAATCGCTGGAATCGGGAAGCGTAGGGCGGCCTGATATGAGAGTGATGGGGCTTGATTATGGCTCTAAAACAGTAGGAGTTGCACTGTCTGATGAATTGCTAATGACGGCACAGCCCAAGGAGACGATCTGGAGAGACCGGGAAGGAAAGATCCGCCGGACGCTTGCGAGAATTGAAGAGCTCATTATTGAAAATGATGTTCGTCTGATTGTCCTTGGCTTGCCTCTGAACATGAATGACAGCGTAGGAGAGCGTGCCGAGGCGGCACTTGCGTTCAAAGACCGCCTGGAACGCCGCACTTCGCTGCCGGTTGTCATGTCAGATGAGAGACTGACTACGGTGGAAGCGGATGAAATTCTGGCTAAAATGCAGATCCCGCCACAGCATCGCAAGCAGTATCTCGACCAAGTCGCAGCCAGTGTAATTCTTCAGGAGTATATGGAGAACCATAGGAAAGAACTGGTACAAATTGGCGGAAAAGAAAAAACAGAATAGGAAGAAGAAAGCAAAGCTGACCGGACCGAGACTCAAGATTATCCCTCTGGGCGGTTTGGAGCAGATCGGAATGAACATTACTGCCTTCGAATACGAAGACAGTATTATTGTTGTGGACTGCGGTCTGGCCTTTCCGGAGAATGACATGCTGGGAATTGACAGTGTAATTCCCGATGTTTCATATCTGGAGGAGAATATCGACAAGGTCAAGGGCTTTGTGATAACACATGGACACGAGGATCATATCGGCGCACTTCCCTACGTGCTGCGCCGGGTGAACGTGCCTGTATACGGAACAAGACTGACGATTGCGCTGATCGAGAACAAGCTCATGGAGCACAAGATGATGGACACCACGCAGCGCGTTGTGGTCTCCTTCGGACAGACCATCAACCTGGGAAGATTCCGTGTTGAATTTATCAAAACCAATCACAGCATTGTGGATGCTGCCGCACTGGCGATTTATTCGCCGGCTGGCGTCGTGGTGCATACCGGAGACTTTAAGGTGGACTACACGCCGGTTTACGGGGATGCCATAGACCTGCAGCGATTTGCAGAGCTTGGCAAGAATGGGGTTCTGGCATTGATGTGCGACTCCACAAACGCGGAGCGCCCCGGATACACGCAGTCGGAAAAGACCGTTGGAGTAACTATAGATCGGATCTTTGCAGAGCACCGAGGGACACGCATCATTATCGCAACCTTTGCGTCAAACGTGGACCGCGTGCAGCAGATCATTAATTCCTCTTACAAATACGGCCGAAAGGTTGCTGTAGAGGGACGCAGCATGGTGAATATCATTGGGGCAGCCAGCGAGCTCGGATGCCTTGATGTACCGAAGAATACACTGATCGAAGAGGATGAACTGAAGAACTATCCTCCGGAGAAAACAACGATCATCACCACGGGCTCTCAGGGCGAGAGCATGGCTGCTCTTACCAGAATGGCAGAGGATCAGCACCGAAAGGTGAAGGTTGGGCCGGGAGATACCATTATTTTCTCCTCTCATCCCATTCCGGGCAATGAGAAGTCGGTGACCAATGTCATCAATAAGCTGCTCATGAAGGGCGCGGATGTTATTTTCCAGGACGTGCATGTCTCGGGACACCCATGTCAGGAGGAGCTGAAGCTGATTTATTCGCTGGTACAGCCTCAATATGCGATTCCGGTTCATGGTGAATACCGTCACCTTATGGCGCAGTCGAAGGTTGCGGCGTCACTGGGCATTCCGAAGGACAATATATTTATTCTGCATTCCGGCAGTGTGCTGGAGCTGAATACAGGAGCGGCAGAGGTGACAGGAACCGTCCCGATCGGTGCGATTCTGGTGGATGGACTTGGTGTCGGAGATGTAGGGAATACAGTTCTTCGCGACCGCCAGCATCTTGCGGAGGATGGCATTGTTATTGTAACCTTTGCCATCGAGCGGGGAATGGATTATCTTGCGGCAGGGCCGGACATAGAGAGCCGCGGTTTTGTCTATATGAAGGAAGCGGATACGCTGATGAAGGAGGCAAACATTGTTGCTCAGGAGGCACTGGCAGAGTGCCTTGACCGCGGGCAGAATGATCCTGCCAAGCTCAAGACGAGTGTGCGTTCCGCGTTGGGAGACTTTTTCTGGAAAAAGACCAAGCGCCGCCCGATGATCCTTCCGATCCTTATGGAGATTTAGAGTATTTGTATCTATTCAGCACTTGCCGCATTTCAACGTGAACCCGCTGCTGGTAGGCAAGTTCACGATTGAAATTGGCAGGCGGGCATTTTCGAGTATCAAAATCGAGAAGGGTGCTGAATGGTTGCGAACATTTTATGTGTTGTGCTGAGAAAGCGGAGACGATGATGAGACAGGAGAAGAGCTATAGACGTCCCGGGAACGGTCATTCACAGGCTCCTGTAAGGCGCGGCCAGCCGGGAGCACTGGACTGGATTGGGGATGCGGTGAAGATTGTCCTGGTTATTCTGGTGATTATGTTCTGCATCTCCATGTCTCATCGCGCCTATGAAATCGGCTACAACATTTTTTATGAGAAGGCGATGGATGATTCGGCAAATGCCAGAACCGTGGAGGTAACGGTAACGGCAGATATGTCGGTGAGCCAGATCGGGAAGCTTCTGAAGGAAGAGGGACTGATTGAGGATGCGGAGGTATTCCAGTATCAGGAACGGTTTTCCTCCTATCACGGCAAAATAAAGCCGGGGACCTACCAGCTTTCCACGGATATGACACCGAGTGAAATGATCAAGGAAATGGCGGACAACAGCGAAGATGAGACCAATTGATGCAGAAATGGAAGAGCGTATCCTGACATTTGCAGAGTCACTGTTTGCCGGAAATACAGAGTTTTTGAACAAGATAGAGAAGGAGGCACTGGACGACGGGATTCCGATTATTCGGACTCAGACCCAGAGCCTCCTTCGTTTTCTTCTGGAACTAAAACGCCCGGTAAGCATACTGGAGGTGGGGGCAGCCACCGGATTTTCCGCCTGCCTTTTGCGGACATATGCGCCGAAAGATGCAATTCTTGCAACGATTGAGAGGGATCCGGAGAGGGCCCGAAAGGCCAAAGAGAACTTCGCCGCGTTGGAAGAGATACGAGGGACCGGTCAGGCGGGCGGAGGTATTGCTTTGCTGGAGGGAGATGCTGCTGATATTCTGCCGAAGCTGGAAGGTCCGTATGATTTTATTTTTATGGATGCGGCAAAAGGGCAGTATATTCATTTCCTTCCGGATATCCTTCGACTCTTGCCAAAGGGCGGACTTTTGGTGTCGGATAATATCTTAAAGGACGGCGAGATACTGGAGTCGCGTTTTGCGGTAAAGCGAAGAGACCGCACCATACATAAGCGGATGCGGGAATACCTGCTGGCGCTTTCGCAAAGCCGGGAGCTGCAGACGCTTCTTTTGCAGGAGGGCGATGGCGCTGCCTTATGTGTGCGCAGGTGAACCGGAGAGAACGGCACGCGAGTGAAGAAAGCGGCGCGGCAGTGGGACGGCAATGGATTCTGCGTGTTAGCGCTTTGGACAGAGAGGAATGATGAGTACAGGAGAAGACAGGAGAAAAGAGGGCAAGCCGGAGCTGCTGTGCCCCGCTAAGGATCTGGAAGTATTAAAGACAGCTGTAGACTTTGGCGCAGATGCGGTATACATTGGCGGAGAGGCATACAGCCTGCGGGCGAAGGCAAGGAACTTTTCCAGGGAGGACATGGCGGAGGGAATTGCGTATGCGCATAAGAAGGGTGCCAGAGTTCATGTGACGGCGAATATTCTGGCGCACAACGCGGATCTTGCGGGGGCAGCTGCGTATTTTCGCGAGCTGGAGGAGCTGCGGCCGGATGCGGTTCTGGTGGCGGATCCCGGTATGTTTGATCTGGCACGGGAGAATTGCCCGGACGTGGAGATCCACATTTCCACACAGGCGAACAACACGAATGCGGGGACCTTTCGCTTCTGGCACCGCATGGGGGCCAAAAGAGTGGTTTGCGCCAGAGAGCTGAGCCTTGCGGAAATCCGAGGTATTCGGCAGGAAATACCGGAAGACCTGGAAATGGAATCCTTTGTCCACGGAGCCATGTGTATTTCCTATTCCGGAAGATGTCTTCTGTCTAATTATTTTACCGGGCGCGATGCAAACCGCGGAGCCTGCACGCATCCCTGCCGCTGGAAGTATGCGGTCATGGAAGAAACACGACCTGGGGAGTACGTACCGGTGGAGGAAAATGAGCGGGGAACCTTCCTGTTCAACTCGAGGGATCTGTGTATGATTGAGCATATACCGGATCTGTGCAGAGCAGGGCTTAGCTCGCTTAAGATCGAAGGGCGCATGAAGACAGCCCTGTATGTTGCAACGGTGGCCAGAACCTACCGGATGGCCATTGATGATTTCTTTGAGAGTGAGGACAAGTATTACTCCCGCATGGACTGGTACCGCAGTGAGATCCGTAAATGCACCTATCGCCGCTTTACAACGGGGTTTTATTACGGAAAAGCGGATGCTGAGTCCATGGTGTATGATAGCAACACATACGTCAGTGAGGCGGTCTGGCTCGGCATTGTGGAGGAAATCCGGAATGGAAGAGCCAGATTTACGCAGCGCAACAAGTTTTCTGTCGGAGATACCATAGAGATTATGAAGCCGGACGGAAGAGATGTTCCGGCGCAGGTTTTGGGACTCTATACAGAAGATGGCGAATACGTGGGCAGTGCACCGCATCCGCAACAGGTTCTCTACGCGGAGCTCTCAGCGCAGGCTGAGGCTGGAGACCTTCTGCGGACGGCAAAGAACACCACATGAGCAAAAGAAAAGCTGCGTAGCAGCGATTTTGCGAATGGGCTCTGAATAGTTACAGTAATCTGAGATAAAAGAGGAGAATATGGTATGGAAGCTGTGAAGACGAAGCTGGAGGAGCTGTATGGCAAGAATGTATTTACCATCAGCAAGATGCGGGAGTGCCTGCCCAAGAGTGTTTTTCGCAATGTCAAAAATGTAATTGACAACGGTGGGGACTTGTCGAGGCAGGATGCGGATGTTGTAGCGAAGGCCATGAAGGACTGGGCTATGGAAAACGGCGCCACACATTATACACATTGGTTCCAGCCGCTGACGGGGATTACCGCGGAGAAGCACGACTCGTTCATTTCCACACCGGATGATGAGGGTCGCATGGTCACTGCGTTTTCCGGGAAGGATCTGATTAAGGGAGAGCCGGATGCATCGTCGTTCCCGTCGGGCGGTCTGCGATCCACCTTTGAGGCAAGAGGGTATACGGCGTGGGATGTCACGAGTCCCGCATTTTTAAAGGAATCCGGGACCGGCATGACGCTGTGCATCCCGACCGTCTTTTGCTCATATACGGGAGAAGCGCTGGATAAAAAGACACCGCTCCTTCGTTCGATGGAAGCAATCAATAAAGAGGCGCTGCGGATTGTCCGCCTGTTTGGCGAAACGGAGGCAACCAGGGTGACATCCTCTACCGGGGCGGAGCAGGAGTATTTCCTGGTGGATAAGGCTAAATATCTCCAGCGTTCGGATTTGATCTTTACCGGACGTACGCTGTTCGGCGCGCCGGCCCCCAAGGGCCAGGAAATGGAGGACCATTACTTTGGCGTAATCCGTGAACGTGTCGGCGAGTACATGAAGGATCTGAATGAGGAGCTGTGGAAGCTGGGAGTTCCTGCAAAAACCCAGCACAACGAGGTGGCACCGGCACAGCACGAGCTGGCACCCATCTACGAAACGGCGAATCTGGCGGCGGATCACAACCAGCTGATCATGGAGGCCATGAAGCGCGTGGCGGATCACCACGGGCTTCGCTGCCTTCTGCATGAAAAGCCCTTTGATGGGGTGAACGGCTCCGGTAAGCACAACAACTGGTCCCTGACGACAGACAATGGGATCAATCTGATCGATCCGGGGGATTCGCCGGAGAGAAATGTACGGTTCCTTCTGGTGCTTTCCTGCATTTTGAAGGCAGTGGACACCCATGCTGATCTTCTGCGCCAGAGCGCGTCAGATGTGGGAAATGATCTCCGGCTTGGAGCAAATGAGGCACCGCCGGCCATTGTGTCGGTATTCCTCGGAAGCCAGCTGGAGGATGTGGTTCGTCAGCTTGTGGAGACGGGCACGGCGGAGAATCATATCGAGGGCGGTGTGCTGCGCACGGGCGTTTCTACGCTGCCGGATATTGCTAAGGATGCAACGGATCGTAACCGGACCTCTCCGTTTGCTTTTACCGGCAACAAGTTTGAATTCCGCATGGTTGGATCGGCAGATTCTGTGGCAGGGTCGACCACTATTTTGAATACCATAGTGGCCGAGGCCTTCTGTGAGGCAGCGGATATCCTGGAGTCGGCAGATAATTTTGACCTGGCGGTGCATGACCTGATCAAGACTAATCTCCGGGAGCATCAGCGCATTATTTTTGACGGAGACGGATATTCGGCCGCCTGGGTGGAGGAGGCTGCTAAAAGAGGCCTTCCGAATATTGCAAGTATGATTGAAGCAGCGTCGGTTCTGACAACGGACAAGTCGGTGGAACTGTTTGACCGGTTCCACATTTTTACGAAGGCAGAGCTGGAGTCCAGAGAAGAAATTACCTACGAAACCTACGCAAAGACCATCAATATCGAGGCGCTGACGATGATCGATATGGCGGAGCGGCAGATCATTCCGGCATGCATGACCTATGAGCGGGATTTAGCAGCGACGATCATTGCGGTTCAGCAGGCAGGAGCTGTTTTCCGGGCGGAAAAGGAGAAGCTACAGAAGATTGCGGATCGTATTGACGAAGCACAGACGGCGCTGGATGCGCTTCGAGAGGTGGAAGAGACCGCATCTGCCATGCCGGATGGAAAGGATCGCGCCTTTTACTATAAGGATGTCGTGAAGCCGGCGATGGCGACGCTGCGCAGACCTTGCGATGAGCTTGAAAAGCTGATTGACAAAAAGGCCTGGCCCTTCCCGACGTACGAGGATTTGATGTTTGAGGTGTAATGCCTCACAGGGTGGAGCTCGAAAAAGATGAGAATCATTGTTGTTGGCTGTGGAAAAGTGGGACAGACAATTGTAAAGTGCCTGTCCCATGAGGATCATGATATTGCAGTAATTGACGTGGATCCGGTGGTTGCGGAGGATATGTCCGATCAATTCGACGTGCTGGCGGTTGTTGGAAACGGCGCCAGCTACTCGGTCCTGCAGGAAGCAGGGGTGGAGGATGCGGATCTTTTGATTGCTGTTACGGATTCGGATGAGCAAAATCTCCTGTGCTGCCTGTTCGCGAAAAAAGTCGGCAACTGCAGCACCATCGCGCGCGTGCGAAATCCGGTTTACAGTCAGGAAATAGGCTACATCAAAGAAGAACTGGGGCTCTCGATGACGGTGAACCCGGAGTATGCGGCTGCGGAGGAGGTGGCGAGAATCCTCCGCTTCCCATCGGCAATCAAGATCGAAACCTTTGCGGGCGGCCGGGCAGAGCTTTTGCAGTTTGTGATTCCGAAGGGATCCTTACTGGACGGTGTGAAGTTGAGCGAGCTTCCTTCCCGGCTGGGAGCCAAGATTTTGGTGGGCGCTGTGGAACGCGGCGATGACGCGGTCATTCCGGACGGCGGTTTTGTACTGCGGGCGGGAGATACCATCAGCATGGTGTCAGCGCCGAGTGATGCTAAAAAGTTCTTTGCACGCCTGGGCGTTGATATCCACCGGGTGAACGATGCTATGATTGTCGGCGGCGGTAAAATTGCCTTCTATCTGGCCAAAATGCTTCTGAATTCCGGCATCAGCGTCAAGATTGTGGACAACAGTAAGGAACGCTGCGAGGAGCTTGCAGACGCGCTGCCGGAGGCACTGATCATTCGGGGCGACGGATCGGACCAGGAGGTTCTGCGCGAGGAAGGAATTGAAACCTGCGAGTCCTTTGTATCACTGACGGGCATTGATGAGCAGAATATCTT
>CAVBQH010000099.1:0-8563 GCA_963597485.1 Acutalibacteraceae bacterium | reverse complement strand
CACTCGACCTATCCTTACTGCTGGCATTTTCCCTATCTCTTAAGCGGAACGCATAGTCAATATCGCTCTGCGAAAACTTATCTTTGTTCAACATCTCTCTGTGGGACAGGTCAAGCTGGTTTGCCAGATTCTCGGCCCGGCAAAGCTTATCATACTCCTTCTTCTCTTCTTTGTTCATCGCCCCCTCCCCTATCAATTTCAGATGCTTGTATCTGGCATAGGCGGATACCGCCGCATCCGGTTTCTTATAAATCTGTAGGTAGGACTCATAATGGGTGGGGGTCATTGACACTTCTGTATTGCCAACTTTGACCGAATACGCTTGAGCGAACATGTTTTCCCGAAGTGTTCCCAGCTCCCCCTCATCCTTGGCTTTCTTCTTCCCCTGATATATATAATCCAATGAAACCAAACCGTGCTGCATGTGGCTAAGAAGATTCATAACCTCCCTGTTTATCCGGAAGTCGGAAAAGAGAAACTTTTGGTAATATTTGCTGACATCCGCCATTTGCTGCTCGAGACTCGCATAAGCTTGCTTTATCTGCTCCTGTGTCACAAGAGAATGGAATGGCGCTCTTGCGCCTGCCGGCAGATCATCCCTGGCTCGCAGAGCATCACTAGCCTCCCTCCATAGTGTAAAAAGCGAATTTCCGACTTGGTTATCTCCTGTAAATAAACTGGTAAACCATTCGCTAAACTCTCCGCCAATGGCATTTATATCTGCTTTGCTGATAATACTGCCGCTGATCGCATCGGCCAGCCATTTACCCGCACTCTGGATATTTTGTGCTCTACCATAAAGTCCATTAGCGACTATTACTTCCGACCCCATGTAGGACCCTAACTGGCCCTCCACATCGGTCATGTTGCGAATGTTTTCGCCGGCATCTGTCGGCGAAATGGCTGTTATGATTTTGCCATGAATAGAATTCTTGGTCTTGTTGTATTTACGAACCTCCTCTTTTGTTGCACGCCTGTTTCCCCAGCCTTGATAGCTCAGGTCCTCCTGCTTCGTGAGACTTGCCATCTTCCACTTCATATTTGCATCCGCAAAGCTATACCAGCGACTCGCCTGCCCCAGGCGATCACTTTCATCATCGAACAATCGCACCGGCTCCTCTGTAAAGATTGTGTCTATCGCAGTATCAGAAATGCTGCCGGCCCGGAACATATCCCGCACGAATGTGGTGCAGTTGCGTGTGTAACTTCCATAACCGCCTTTTTCTGTATACTTTTCCGAGGCCTCCGCTATTTTTACGGCCTGTTTTCTGGTCACAGTATAGGTCTTGCTGATATGATAGTCATGATCATCATCATCGCGCAGCTGTCCGGGGACTTCAGTCCCTCTTCCCGTCATTGCGCCTGCAGCCTTGCCCTGCATACCTCCGCCAGGATAAAATCCGTACGTGATCTTATAGCGTTCTTTTTTGCCGGTAATCTTACTGGGCTTTCTGCCGGTGTATTCAATGCCCAGCATCGAATGTCCAGTAGAGCCATTGGCCATCGTTGTGTTACGCCAATAGGGTTCTGGCTGGTAAACATATACAGAGACCTTCGGAGGCAGGTCGTTGTTTCTTTCATCGGTCGCTTTTGCCGCCGTAGGACGCGACCAGACTGTAGGAACTCGGCGAAAATCATCCAGGATATCTCCCTCACCGGGATTCTCTTCAAATGTCTCTTCATCCCGTCCGGGCACCATATTGTGGTGCCGTTTTTCCTGCACATTCACCAGCATTCTTGCGTTGGGATATATCTTAATCCCCTGATATATACCGCCAATAGTACAAAGAAGTAATTTTCGGTGCTTGCCGGCGTCTTTCCGCACTTGATGATGATATTCCATCATGTGTTCGTCCACCCTTGGTATGTTGTCCCGCATTGGTACAATACCAAGAGGATTGTCAGGACTGGAATCCACTCGATTCGCTCCATTCGCCTGCTTCTTTATTTTCCAGCAGGCTTTCGCATTCGTTATGCTCTGATTGTCACCTCCAACCCGTATCACCTCTTGAGGAGCCGGAATCTCATTTTTGGGATCAAGATTCACATTATTTTGGGGAACAATTTCCCCCGGCTCCGGATCCCGCTCCGGCATCCCCCCGTCTCGTAATACTCGGTTACCTGCGTTACCATTGTTCACAATTTGATCGCCATTTCCAACAGATCCCGCATTTTGAGAGTTCGAATTGTTCCGCCTATTCCACTCCCCCATTTCCTCATTATTAATTAACAACGTAAACTCATTAGACGAAACTGGATCCGGCTCTCCCGCATATCTGACATCCACATAATCATTCAGAAAGCCGGTATCTTGGCGTTTCTTCTTTTGTTTAGCTTTACCAGCCATTCGAACACCCTTTCTCGGCCAGCCGTATGGCCATGCGATTTTTGACGCTGATCACCTGCAGACAAATGCGGGGTTACCACCGGTTCCTTTACACGATTACTTGTCGGTCTTGGTATTTGTCTTCGAGCTGCTCTTCTGTGTTTTTGAGGAGTTCTCCTTGGACGTGCTGCCCTCAGAGGTGCTGCCCTTAGAAGTGCTATTCTTAGAAGTGCTTTGCTTCGAAGAATTTTCCTTCGAGGATGAAGCACTGCCAGAGGCCTTTCCCGACGAATTCGTACCGGATATTATCGATGCGGCACTCTTGATGCCGGCCGCTGTTTCCTCCAGATCTGCAGCTGCTGCATTCAGCGAGGAAATGGACTGATTGAAGCCGTCAAAATCAATCTTGCTGATCGATTCCATCGTGTCGTCCACCTCTCCGGAGGTCTTGCTGACGGTGCTGTTGAGCGTAGCTGCCGCTGCGTTCAGCTGACCGGCAACGCTGCTTATCTGTTCTGCTGCAGCTGAGAGTTCCATCACCGCGTCGTTCAACGATTCAAAGTCGAGGCTGCTGATCTTATTGATGGCAGCATCTGCATCCTTGGTCGTGTCATTTACGGTTGTAATCGTATCATCCACGTTATCCAGTACATCCAGCAGATTGTCGCTGGCTACCTGAATATTGGCAATCGACTCATTGAGTCCGTCATAGTCGATTCCAGCCAACGCTTCCACGATTTCATTGATGCTGTCCGCGTTGTCTGTCACCACTGTATCAATATCCGTCACCGCGTCATTGAGTCCCTCAATAGCCACGCCAACTTGACCAATCTGGTCATTAGCATTTTGGATCACCTGGTTGACCTGCTCGAAGGAGCCGTCAATCTGCGTTCCCAGGTCGCCTGCCACGGTGTTAAGCTGCTGCATGGTTTCATCTGCTGATGCCACCACCTGATTGACACCGTCCACCGTTTTCTCCAGTCCGGTAACCGTGTCATTGAGATTTCCCAGCAAATGGTAAAGCCCCGGCGTCAGCACCGCAAAGGATGCCCCGAAAACCACCAGCAAAAGCATACTTCCGACCGCTGCCACCTTATTGCTCCGCGAGCTTTTCTTCACCGAGGCAGCAATCTTGTCCATGGCGGCCGCCATCTCCTCCACCTGCTGCAAAGTCTCCTTCGGAACAGTGACCTGCACCTTTACTTCCTGCGGAGTCTGCACAACCGGAGCGGGCGCAGTCCTTTCTGTTCCCGCTGCTCCTGCAGTGCCTGCACTTCCTGCCGTTTCCTGCCTGATTTCGTCTCTCAATTCATCCTGTCTGGTTGCTCCTTCTTCCATAGTAGCCCCTTCCTGCCGCAGCCCCTCTGCGGCAATCCCCAATGAATACCGGATTGCTGCACCGCGCTCCCGCAATCCACGTTATCTTTATGTACTATTCTACCATAGGCAATGTATTCAGGCGGTACCGGATTTGCCCATAGTGGTATAGTACCTATGTACATGGCTACTATTTAGGAAACGCTGAAAGGAGCATATAGCATGACAAACGCTTTCACATATTCTGCACCGGTTTCACCGGACAACACCGGCGCCGATCTCTTCACTGACCGCCTCATGGACTTTCTGGATTCCAGTCCGGTCTCGTTTCTTGCCGCCCACAATATTGCGCAGCACCTTACCGCCGCAGGCTTTTCCCCGCTGCGGGAGGAGGATGCCTGGGAGCTTCTGCCAGGCGGGCGTTATTATGTAACACGCAATGACTCCGCTGTCATTGCGTTCTGCCTTCCGGCTTCGTCTCCCTGTAACAAAGCCACTTCCGCTGCACCGTCATCGATTTCTGAGACGCATGATGGCCGCATAAAGTCCTCCGGCGTCACGACTCCGCCTGCCTTTCACGTCGTGGCCAGTCATCTGGATTCTCCCACCTTCCGCATCAAGAGCAATGCCGAAATCACTGTCGAGAATCAGTACATCACCCTCAACGTCGAAAAATACGGCGGGATGATCCTCTCCACCTGGCTGGACCGTCCTCTGTCCGCTGCCGGACGAGTTCTTGTCCGCACCGAAAGCGGCATCGCTTCGCGGCTTATTAACATCGACCGCGATCTTATGATCATTCCCAGCGTTGCAATTCACATGAACCGTACCATCAATGACGGCTATAAATGGGATATGAAACAGGACCTTCGCCCGCTTTTCTCCGGCCTGCAGCCTTCCTTCTGCACGGATGAGAGTTCCTCTGCTGCCGCAGCACAAAGCAAGACTGTCTCCGTTGCCGGTGAGAATGCTGCATCCTCTGCCCATGCAGCAGCATCACTCTTCTGGCAGCTGATTGCCGAAGAGGCCGGTGTCGCACCGGCGGATATCATTGATACTGATCTGTATCTGTACAATCGTCAGAAATCAACGCGCATCGGACTTCACCGGGAATTCATCTCCAGCGGACGGCTGGATGATCTGCAATGCGCGTATTCCTCACTCGCCGGGTTCCTGGAGGCCTGCGGAGATGCCACAGCCGCAGATCATTTACACTGCGAGGATGCTTCTGCCGAAACCGGCATGAAGAATTCTGTCTCTGCAAATTCTTCATGCATCCCCGTCTTCTGCGCTTTCGACAACGAAGAGGTCGGCAGCATGACCAGACAGGGAGCGGATTCCTCACTTCTCTCTGATACGCTGCGCCGCATCGGTGAGAAGCTTGGTTGGACGCAGGAGGATTTTTGCCGGAGCATTGCCGGGAGCTTTATGATCTCTGCGGACAATGCACACGCCGTGCATCCCAATCACCCGGAGCTGGAGGACCCCACGCACCGCCCCGTTCCTAACGGCGGCATTGTCATCAAGTACAGTGCCAACCAGAAATACACCACCGATGCCGTATCCGGCGCAATCATGCAGGAGCTCTGCCGCGCAGCCGGCGTTCCCTCCCAGATCTTCTACAACCGCTCGGACCTTCCCGGCGGCTCCACACTCGGCAACATCTCCGGGACGCAGCTCTCCATCCGCACCGCCGACATCGGGCTGCCGCAGCTGGCCATGCATTCTGCCTACGAAACCGCAGGCGTGCTGGACGGCGAATATCTGGCAAAGGTCTGCCGGCTCTTTTACCAGGGCCTGCTGCCGTCCAGCCAGCCCTTGTCCTTCCAGTATCGGTAATCCGCACTATCCGGGCGTTTCTTTACGATCATAGACATAACCGGGAACAAAAGCCTTGTCTTTATACAAGGCTTTTTCTTTCCCTGCTGTGCCTTTATCTTAACCGCCAGAGAATCCATATCACGCTCCAGCTTCTCTCTCATCGGATCGGTTACACCATCCCATTTCATCGCTCGAACGGCTGCGCCGTATTTATATATTCTGGCAGCGCCCCAAAATGACGCACTGTCCGCCATATCCTGACACGTGCTTTTCTGTCCGCCGCCTGCTGCTGTCGCAATGCACACCACCTGTTTGCGGAACATACTTTCCTCCGGGCGGTGCAGGAGCCAGCGCCAGCCGTAATGCTCCAGCCATGCCTTCATCGCGGATGTCACGTGGTATACATACACCGGGCTTTCCAGAATCAGTACATCGGCTGCGTCCACTGCCGCCGTGATCGGAGCCAGCTTTTCATAATGCGGACATAGCTTCTCATCCCGGTTGATGCATATCGCACAGCCTATACACATTTCTCCAAAGTCCTTCGGGAGGAAAAATTCCGTCACCTCCCCGCCCAACTTTCCGGCCAGAAGTCTTGCCGTATGACAGGTTGTTCCATTATGGCTCTGCCCGTGAATGATCGTGATTTTCATTTATCCTCCATGACGTTTGTGAAAAAATAATGAATTCCGCTAATTTTACCGCAACATATCGTTTGATGGTATATAATGGTCAGACAATATCTTATGTAGCTTCTATACGCAGTATAATAGACGCAATGCAGCTAAAACACCACAGAAAGGAACTCCTCTATGAAAAAGCTCGTTATGAACATCATTGATAAGCTCCGCCAGTTTCTGAGCCGTGTGTGGGCAGAGTGCCGGGACGCCCGGACTCTTGCAGTCTTCCTCGCAGTTGTTTTTTTGATGTATACCCCCACATGGGGCGGATACTTGATGCACGCGCTTTTCGGATGGAAAACCGGCTCTGTCATTGCCTCTGCATATACTCTATTCTGGGCCGGACCGTTTACACCATTTTTCCCCGTATGCTTCGCAATCACGTTCGCGATCAAACGGAAAATGGAGCAAAAAGATAGAGAGTCCGGCTACCGCTGGCACTGTCTGCGCAGGCGGCTTTGGTTCGTAAAGCCCATCCCCCGGGGCAGATGATCCATTTCATTTTCTCATAATCATCATTGACAGATTCGCAATATCGCGCTACTTTCAATGACAACATAAGGCAACGATGCTTTTGACAGAGAGGAGTCTCTGCTCGGAAGCATCGTTGCCTTTTTGCACTGATTATTCAAAGCCAGGATCGTTTGTCACCCGGCCGATGCACCAATGTTCTGGCACACATATTCCCATTACAAATGGAGGTTCCTATGGCTGTCACACCAAGAGTAGAGAAAATTCGTGAAAATTACGTAAATACCCGTCCCCACATCTCCTGCGAGCGCGCATGGAGCTGGACCAAATCCTTCCAGCGAACCGAGGGACAGCCCCACCTTCTGCGGACAGCCCAGGCCTTCTATGACACCTGCTGCGAGCTGTCCGTGAACATATGGGATGGCGAGCTGATCGTAGGCACCAGCGGCGAATACCGCAAATGCGCAATACTGACGCCGGAATTTGGCTGGAAATGGATTCAGGATGAAATCGATACGTTTCCTGAGCGCAGTCAGGACCCCTATGATGTGACGCCGGAGCAGATACGCTTCGTCAAGGAGAAAATCTTCCCCTACTGGGAGGGTAAATCTGTTGAAGAGGCCTTCCTTTCCAGAATCCCGGAGGATACGAAAATCCTCGGTGTCGATACCGGTTTTCTCGACACCGACTCCAAATGGCGAAACGGCGTTGGCGAAATCTCTGCCGACTACATCGACGAGCTTCTCCCCAAGGGCTTTGGCGGCATCCGTGCAGAAGCGCTGGCACAAATCGAAGCCCTAAATCCCGCCATTGCCGCCGACCGTTCCAAAATCGAATTCTACCGCGCCATCGTTCTCATCTGTGACGGAATGATTCGCCTCGGACAGCGGTATGCGCAAAAGGCACGGGAAATGGCTGAGCAGGAAGCCGATCCGCAGCGGCGTGCCGAGCTCCTTACCATTGCAGACGTTTGTGACGTCATCCCCGAGAAGGCACCGCAGACCTTCCGCGAGGCCATTCAGTTCGTGTGGTTCGTCCAGCTCGGCGGAATTCTCTCCGAGAACCCGCTTGCCTGGAACCCCGGACGCTTTGACCAGTATATGTTCCCCTACTATGAAAGAGATCTCGAAGCGGGACGCATTACAAGGGATGAGGCACTGGAGCTGATCCAACTTCTCTGGCTCAAATACAGTGAATGGGCCTGGACCATTTCCAAGAATACCGCCGGCTTCTTCGCCGGCTACACGAATTTTGAAAACCTGACCATCGGCGGCACAAAGGTCGATGGCTCCAATGCCGTCAACGACATCTCCTACCTGGCGATTCAGGCCACAAAGGAAATCATGACGCATCAGCCGACCTTGAGCTGCCGTATTCAGCCGGACTGCCCGCCGGAATTCATGGAGGCAGTAACCGAGCTGGTTGCCACAGGATGCGGCTTCCCTGCCATTCACAGCGACCGGACCGGCTACCAGATGCTCTCCAATCTTGGCTATGACCCGATTGACGCCAGGGACTGGAATAACTGCGGCTGCGTTGTTCCTCATTCCCGCAAGACCTTCCAGTGGACATCTGCCTGCACCATCAGCTTTGCCGCAGCGCTGGAATTCGCCCTGAACGAAGGAAAGAGTCGTCTATCCGGCGATCAGGTATCCATCCCTGAGAATGATCCGAAGACCTTCAGCTCCTACGAGGAGCTTCTCGAGGCATGGAAAAAGCAGTTCCGAAACCTCGTTAAGCACGGCGTCATCAGTCTGATTACCGCACAGGAAATCCATAAGGAAATCGGTCACCGTCCCTTCATGTCCGCCTGCAATGAAAGCTGCATGCAAAAGGGTGCTGACCTTGTGGACGGCGGTGCCAAATACAACATAGGACCGGTATTCACCGGTGTAGGCCTTTCCGTGACCGCCAACTCCCTTGCCGTCATTAAGCGTCTCGTCTATGA
>CAVBQH010000098.1:0-8668 GCA_963597485.1 Acutalibacteraceae bacterium | reverse complement strand
ATGTACTGCTTCATGTCGCTGAACATCCACGGCTCCGTCACGGTGTTATCCGTATTCGTCGAATGAATGGAAAATCGCGGCATAAACACGCCGTTCTGTACCCATCTTACAAAAAGCTCCGACTCCGGAGAAACGCCGTAGAATCCGCCTACATCACAGCCGGTATTAGCCATACCGGAGAGGCCCGAGCCAAGGATGGTCGCAATGTTGTATTTTAACGCCTCCCAGCAGGTCAGGTTATCGCCGGCCCACACCTGCGCATACCGCTGAATGCCCGCATGTCCGGAACGGCAAACTGAGAACGGACGTACATCTTTGTTGTATTCAACAATCGCTTCGTTGGAGAGCTTGCACATCAGGTTGCTCATCACCGGCTTCAGGTTGCCGATGGTACCGCCCTTTCCTTCGAAGGAAACGCGGCAATCCTTGTCCACCATGGAATCATACTCACAGTTATCATTCCAGATTGACTCGCAGCCATACTGCAGAAGCGCGTTCGTCACGTACTCCTTCCAGCTTTTCCGGTTTTCTTCACGTGTGAAATCAACAAAGTACCCTTTGCCGCCCCACCAGGTTCCAACGCCCGGCTTGTCTTCCCTGCTGTCCTTTACGAACATGCCCTTTTCTTCCATTTCATGAAGAAGCGGATGCACCAACAGCATTCCCGGCTTGATGTTCGGCGAGACAACAATTCCTCTCTTTTTCATCTGCGCAAACCAGTCCGCCGGATTCTTAAAGCGATCATAGTTCCAAGTGAAGGAGCAGCGTTTAATTCCTTCCTCTGTCTCCACTGCGCAATATCCGGAAGAAAGCTGAAATCCGTCGGCCGGAATATCCTCTTCTCTTGTGGTATCGATAAACTCAAGAACTGCATCATCTGAGTCCTTGGGAAGCTCCGGATAATACATGGATGAGCCAAGATATCCAAGCGCCGCTTTCGGAAGCAGTACAGATTTTCCTGTAAGATCGGTATAACGTTCCACGACCTCCTTAATGGAAGGTCCTGCAATCAGGAAAAGGTCCACATCTCCTGCATCTGCACAGAACGTGGAATATCGATGCCAGTAGTTGCGCTTTTCCCGTCCCATATTAAAGGTGCATTCCGCTGTTGTGTGATAAAAATAACCAACCGCCTTTTGAGACTGTCCCTGCAGCTTGATGTAAAACGGGACATGCTTGTAAAGAGAATCTGTCTCCGCCGGGTTGTAACCCATGGCATCCCCCGGCGCCATATTCATAAACTTTTCTGCCTTATTGATATCTCCGGATTTCTCGCCAAAGCCGTAAAAGCAATCCTCCGCCTCAATCTGACTTGCATGGAAGCGGCGACAGTTTGCATCCTCACGATACGCAAGATCCGGAATGTCTGCATGGAGCTGCGTTCCCTCTGCATCATACACACAGATGCGGAAGGGATCCTTCTCAATTTCTACGCGAAGCTTGCTGCCCTGAATAACCGCCTTATCCTCTGTATCCGTAAGCTGTGCGTTTGCCGTCTCTATTCTGCGGCGTTCTGCCGCCAGAAGGTGATCCGTTCTGGATTCCCACGCCGTCATGACAAGGCTGTAGGAAGCCTCATCCCAATCTCCGTCGAAGCCCGCACGGATACGAAGAATATCGTCCGTCAGAAACCACAAACGAATCTCCACTGCATCCGCTGCGATGGAATAGTAGTTTTCTCTGGCTGTTACTGCGCCTGCCTTGTAGCATACCTTCATATTCCTTCTCCTTTTTGTTGCACGTTCGCGGTGTCAAATCATTACCGACGTAAAATTTTAGAAAAGAACCTTAGCGGAAACTAGACATATTCTGCATCGATTTTATTGATTTTTTACATATCTTGCCCTATCGTTGATCGTAGAGGCAGTCAATTCACGTTGAAAAGCGGCAGATTTCAAAACCGCCGTGCCTGCTCGTGCAGGCTCCACTGCCAATAAGCATCCAAGGAAAGCGAGCCACTCATGATCGATAAAGCGCAGGCCGCCATGGAGGCCGGTGTTCCCATTGCACTGGAGCTGATCAGCGGCGTCAATGACAACATGTCCCGTTCTCATTTTCATGAATACTATGAGCTGTACTTTCTGGATTCCGGTGAGCGGTACCACATGATTGATGATAAGGTGTTTCTGACAACCTCCGGCGATTTCATGCTCTTTACGCCGCTCACCATGCATCATTCCTTCAGCAATCTGAACATTTCATTTTCCCGTGTCGTTATCTATTTTCGCCAGGACTGTGTCCTTTCGCAGGATGTTCTGGATGCCGCCGCAGCCCCCTACCCTCTTTTTCGTCCCTCCAAGGATATGCTGCGGGAGCTTCGCCGCCTGATTTACGAAATGCTCGACGAGCAGGAAAACCCCGGAGACTATCATTGGACAGAAATGCGCAGTCTTCTTAATATGATCCTGATCCTGGTTCTGCGGCAGACCAGAGTCCGCAAATTCTCCGGCGGAAGCCGCATCAATGATGTGATCAGCTATATTCACGAGAATTATTCTTCGGAAATCACGATCCCGGACCTTGCGCAGCGGTTTTCTCTCAGTGAATATTATCTCTGCAGACAGTTCCGCAAATATGCCAATCGGAGCATTATCGAATACGTCCAGCGCACCCGCATTATGAACGCTAAGCGTCTTTTTATGGAAACCGACAAAAACGTAACTGAGGTTGCTGCACTGACCGGATTTTCAAATCTGACGCATTTCAATCGCGTATTTCGCGCTGTTTCCGGGCTATCCCCCTCGGAATATCGCAAAAAATGCCATGCATCCGATAAAAGCGCAAAATAACCTCCTTCACCCGTTTAACCACTCTTGGCAGCATAGACTTTCTCAAAAACGCATCTATTCAGCAATCGTAAAGGGGCCTCCTGACACAGGAGGTCCCTTTACAATCTTTTCCGGTTATATTTAGGGATTTGCTGATTAAATCGGCATTTCCTTAGCAGCCACCTATACCCCGTTTCCTGACGGCTCCCCCATGATCCGCCAAGACGCCGGTCATCCCTTCACCGCACCGGTTACCATGCCTTCAATAATCTTCTTGGAGAAAGCAAAGTACAGCACCACAATGGGAAGCATTGTAAT
Source organism: Acutalibacteraceae bacterium (assembly GCA_963597485.1). Taxonomy (GTDB): domain Bacteria; phylum Bacillota; class Clostridia; order Lachnospirales; family Lachnospiraceae; genus CAG-791. The sequence continues at coordinate 5,582 of CAVBQH010000098.1, read as the reverse complement.
CAGCATTCCTGACATAATCTTCGGATAGTCTGATGCAAACTGTCCCTTAAAATTCGTCATTGCCAGCGGCACAGTCTGGAGCTTTTGGTTTCTGGAGCACAGAACCAAGGCAAACGAGAACTCATTCCAGCAGCTAAAGGACTGAATGATCGCGACCGTCGTCAGAATCGGCTTTGTCACCGGAAGTATGATCTTCACCATCGTGTTCATAAACGTACTGCCGTCAATGGCCGCAGCCTCTTCCAGCTCCACCGGTACCGACTTAATGAAGCTTTCAATCAAAAACACAGCAATGGGAATGCCGAAAGCCACATACGGTATGATCAGCGTAAACCACTGATTGGCAAGTCCAAACTTATTGAATACAACATAAATCGGGACCAGCAGTGAATGCACAGGAATCAGAAGTCCCATCAGGAAAATCGCATACAGCGGACGGTTCAGCTTAAAATCAATTCTGGCCAGGATATAGCCGATAATAAAGCCAAATACGAGGATCAGCAGCACAGAAAGGACTGTAGTCCGCACACTGTTGAGCATAGAGCTCCCGAGGTGATAATCCTTGTTCGTAAGTACCTTGATGTAATTCTCGAACGTCGGATTGGTCGGCAATCCCACAACGTCCGCATTGAATTCCCTCTTTTTCTTTAAAGATGAATAGAACATCCAGATCAGCGGGAAAATGCAGGAAAGCGAGAATGCCCAGAGTACGATGTTGATGACTGCAGCCAAAACACCGGTTCCAAGCTTTTGCAGCGGCGTTCTGGATCCAATAACCTTCGGCGCAGTATATGGTCTTCTTGTTCTAGCCATTATTCCACCCCCTTATCCTTCATCAGGAAGTCTATAAGAGTGCGGCTGCCCTGGATGACAACCAAGCTGATGATAAAGATACCAACGGAAATTGCGGAGCCATATCCCATGTTGGACTGTTCAAACGAAACCTTGTAGCCATACAGTGCCATAACCATAGATGAGGTTCCCGGCCCGCCTGCCGTCATTGTGTAAATGTGATCAAACACCTTCATGTTGCCGGCAACGCAAAGCGTAAGGCAGACAACCAGCATATTCTTAATAAGAGGAAGCACGATGTAGATTGCTCTCTGGAACGCATTCGCACCGTCCAGCTCCGCCACTTCAAAGATTTCTCTGTCAACCGCTGCAATGGCCGCAAACAGAATTACCATGTAGTACCCAATGTACTGCCATACCAGCGGAACGCAGACACAGCCCAGAACCAAGCTTGGTTCGTTCAGCCACACCTTTGCAGCATCGGCATGTCCGATCTGCTCCAGAAACCAGTTCAGGATTCCTCTTTTGTAGTCAAAAATCATCGTCCAGATCAGTCCGATATAAACGGCTGAAATGGTACTCGGAAAGAAGCCGAAGGTTCTGTGTATCCCTTTACATTTGGCAAGTCTGGACTGAACCATCAGCACCAGGATAAATGCAATACCCACCTGTCCAAGAATACAAACCAACACAATCAGAAGATTATGCCATACCGACTCCCAGAAAGTTGCATCGGATATCAGCTTGCTGTAATTAGCCAAGCCGCTAAAGGTCTTGTTCGGCCCACCCTTCCATTCAAAAAAGCTGTAGAACAAAGCCGTAAGAAGCGGCAAAAAAACCGAAAACACATACCAGACAACCGGGATGATCAAAAGAGCAACGACAGTACTCGTTTTGGGTTTAATCGCTTTTAGCATAGACACCCCCACTCTTCTTATGATCAGGGCCCCGAGGAGAACTCCGCGAGGCCCTGCCATATGTCTCTAAGATTATATCTGTTCAGCCGCATCAAGGTTTTCCGGGTGGAAAATCAAGATGAGTGCTGATGTCGAAATCTGCGTTTACTTCAGATAGTTTTCCTCATAGGATGCCTGAATCTCTGCTGCCAGCTCCTCTGCAGAACCGCTGCCGTTCATAAGCTCCTGAAGTCCGGTGTTGCAAACGGACCAAACTGCAGAATCTACATAAGAATCGTAAATTTCGCAAGGTGTTGTATCAACATAGGAATAGTTGTAGAACGCCTGCGTTACTTCATCAAAACCGGACAGATCAACATCTGCAACCTTTGTCAGGCCGCCAAGTGCATAATTCTCAGCAACGTAGGTAGCAAAATCCGGTCCTGTTACATATTCGCAGAAATCGATGCAAGCTGCCAGCTTGTCCGGATCATCAGCAACCTTCGAATTGATTGCCATTGCATATCCAAGTCCGATATTCTGAGACTTCGGATCCTCGGTTGCATCAGCAGGCTGCGGAAGCACTGCAAAGCCGATGTTGTTGTAAGCCTCTTCATCACTTTCCTTCAGCGTTGCTGCAATGTAGGACTCATCCCAGTTGCCGCCGATAAATGCCGGATACTCTCCTGCGATGAAGTACTCGCGAGCATCCTCATTGGTAACACTGTTGAAATCCGCATTAAAGATTCCGCTCTGGAAAATATCCTGTGTGAACTGCAATGCCGCAACAAAGGTATCATCCGTGAAGGAAGCCTCTCCGTCGCCATCGATGATGTGCTGGAACCATTCCTTACCGGTATAACGGTCGCCCAGGCAGCTGAGGAAATCAGAGTTCGCCTGCCACTGACCGCCATTTCCGAATGCGATCGTGCCATCATATCCATTGGCCTTGAAGTACTCATCCGCCTTCTTCACATCTTCCCAGTTGTCCGGGAACTCATCAAATCCGGCATCCTTCCAGGCAGCCTTGTCATAAACAACAACCGTGCAGGTTCCGCCCGTCAGAACCGGGAGGCCGTATACCTTATCGCCGTCCTTGAACGGTGTGAAATAATCCTGGTTGTAATCTGCATAGTAAGGAGATTCTTTGATGATATCGGTCATATCCAGAATCAGTCCCTGTGCTGCCCAGGACTTGGTGTTCATGCCCTGCAGAAGGAATACATCCGGAAGATCTCCGGCCGCTGCCATCGTAGCTATCTGCGTCTTGTACTCATCGTTTGCAAGGACGTTTTCCTGCAGATCAATACCGGAATTCGCTTCCTTCCAGTTCGCAATCATGGTACGGAATCCATCAGAACCACCATTGCCCTCAGATTCCTCCGATGTGCTGTAGTGCATCAAACTGATCGTACCGGTATATGCCAGTGCATCGCCGGCCTCTTCAGCCGCCTCTTCCGGTGCCGCCTCAGAGGTCTCCTCTGCAGCAGCCTCTGTGGTCTCCGCCGCCGTCGTTGTTTCTTCTGCTGCAGAAGAATCACCGGAGCTTGAAGAGCCGCATCCGGCAAGAATGCCCGCCAACATGGTGGAAGCAAGTACTACGCTCAATACCTTTTTCTTCATTTCTTTTCCTCCTATGCATTTACTTCTCTTTATACTTAAACCCCCTTTGTTTCCCTCGTTTAAGTATCTTTTAGTTGCATGATATGTCTTTTTGCATAATAAATCAATGTTTTTTAGCATTTTTTGAGGCGTCATACACATGTTTATCAGAATGTCCCAAATGTACGATTTGTGTTTTATGCATATTTACATGTTTTATTGTTATTTTCTTAAACGTTTTCGTATTCTTTAACCTTAAATTTAGTTAAATAAATACATGCTCGTGACCCCAAAAAAGAGGGCAGAGCATCCGCTCTGCCCTCCTGCCCCGTCATTTGCCAAATGTCCGGTTCATCATTCTTTGTAACCATCCAGCTCCATCACGCAATGTCATATACGCTTCGAACCCGAATTGCACCGCTTGGAATTTCCCCCAGTATCTCAAGCCTGCGTTCACCCTTTTCCATGTCAAAGAAATTATCCGAAAGCCGAAGATTTCCATCCTCCGTTTCCACACAGACACCTTTCGCATATGCTTCCGATGTAACAACCACACAGCCGCCTTCCGCCCTGACACGAAGCTTCGGATCCGCAAATCGGTAGTGCTTGGGCGCTACGAACAAGGCTGTACCCGAGGAAACCACCACCTCCGCCTTTCGGAATTCGTAATACAGGTGCATTTCCCGTTCATCCGCAACTCCATTAAATATTTCCTTTTCCAGCCAGGCTCCGCTGTACGGCTCCACCGACACTTGCTGTGTTCCTTCTTTAAGGACAGACGAATCCGGCAGGCACAAACGCCAATGCACCGTTCCCCGTACAGTCTCTCCCGTCTCATTTGCCACATGAAGTGCTGCTGAATATTCCACCGGAATCGGCAGCGAATTTACAAACGGCTTTTGATCCAGGCGCCCATGCTCCTCGCAGGTAATGGACACCGGTGCAAAAAAGCGCTTTTCGCCGTAATGCAATGCTTTCCAGCGACCGTAATAATCAATCGAAGACCAGGAAGCCACCGGCCAGATATCATTCAGCTGCCATACCATCGTCCCCATACAGGTACCGCGGATTCTGCGAAAATACTCCACCCCATAGCGAATCGCATCCAACTGCAGCATTTGTGAGCAGTACAGCAGCTGGTCAAAATCCTTCGGGTAACGATAAGTGGCCGACAGATAATTCATTATTTTGCCATTGGCCGCTGTATTGCGCTGGTGCATCTCCATGATTTCAGAAAAGACATTGCGGTCCTGCGGCTCCGTAAATGAACACACCGTCGCCATACATGGAAATGACTGAAATCCAAACTCCGACAAAAAGCGGAAATGATGCTTGCGATAATCCGAAAACTGGTCTCCGCCATGCCAGACTCCCCAGTAATGTGCATCTCCGATGTTTTCCTCGTAGGCATCCTCATAGTTGCCTCCGGAGGAAGGCGAGGACGGCCAGTAAAACGCCTCCGGCGCCTCTTTCTTCATCACCTGCGGTAAAATATACTCGTACAGCTTGATGTAATCATAGAACTGCTTGTTCGACGCCTTGCGAACAGGTGCAATCCCCTGGGTTCCCGGAAGAATACCATTGAATTCTCCCTCCCAGTGATCCTCCAGAATCTCCGTTTCCATTTCATTGTTGCCGCACCAGAGTCCCAAAGACGCATGATGGCGAAGTTTGCGTACCACTTCCACGAATTCCGCCCTTAAATTTCCTTCAAAATCATCATTCAGTTCATAGCTGGCGCACGCAAACATAAAATCCTGCCACACAAGCAGGCCGTATTCGTCACATAGGTCATAAAAGAAATCGTCCAGATAGTAGCCGCCGCCCCAGATACGGATGGAATTGTAGTGCGCATCCGCCGCATCCCGCAGCAGCGCAGCTGTTCGCTGCCGATTCACCCTCTGAAGGATGTTGTCTTCCGGAATATAGTCTCCGCCCATCGCAAAGATCGGAAGTCCGTTTACAACAAAGTTAAAGCGTCGCCCTTCCTTCCGGTCCCGGCGCACCTGCGGCCCGATGTGCGGATCTCTTTCCTCATTCGGAATCGGCGATGTATCCACCGTCACGGTCCGAAGACCAATTCTGCGCGTTGCGCAGTCCAGCACAGTTCCTGTTACATCCAGAACAAGAGAAACCTTCACAGTATACAGCGGCTGGTCTCCGTAACCGTTTGGCCACCAAAGCTGCGGATCCCTCACCTGTAAACCCATCACCGCAGCACCATCAAAGATTCCCTTCGAAACAAAAGAGAGCTCCTCTCCCTGCGGCGTTGTAAGAACCGCTTCCAGGTGT
>CAVBQH010000097.1:0-8708 GCA_963597485.1 Acutalibacteraceae bacterium | reverse complement strand
CATATAGAAGTAATCATACCTTGAAGGGCTCCGAAGCGCCATATACCGAATGCACAGAAAGACAGCTGCAGCCTGAAAAAGTCCGACAATGCCGTTCCCCATGCCGGTCAAGCCCATAGGTGCCGCCTTCTGCAGGCGCTTTACAGTCATCCGAATGACCACCCCGACGCACAATCCGGCAACGGTCCGCACATAGCCCTTATAGAAAAAGCCGAGCCATACCACCGGATCCCTTGGATGTCCCTGCGCCCTGCACAGATACCCATACAAAAACAACGCCAGAAGCGGACACACCAGGTGTGTCATTACATCCTGCCAGCGGCGTAAGAGCGGATACAGAATTGCCATCGCAAGGAGCATGGCCGACAGATACCACATCGCTCCGTCAATGCCGTGCTGGAACAGTCCGCTCATCTTGACCAGCGTAAGCTCCCAAAAATCCTCTAAAAAGGCGGTCCACAGCTGCGGCAGCGTCTTATGCCGCACGGCTCCGACAAAGCCAAAGCCAATCAGCCAGGCAATAAGGAATTCCGGATAAAACCCCCGGAGCTTGTGCAGAATAAAATGCAGTGTCTCCCGTCCCAAAGCGGCATTCTGCTCCGATCCCTTTTTCTCTGCAGAAACCAGCAGAAGATATCCGGATACAAACAAGAAAAACTCGACGGCCAAAGAGCCGCCGAGAAACCAGCAGTTGTCATCTCCCAGAATATATCTGGAGTGATGAAGAACCACAATACCTGCAAATAAAAACCGCAGATATTCAATTGTCACATTTCGTGAAGAATGCTTCATTTGCACTCCATTGCCGCATTTCGCATACCGCGTCCTAGTACATGCAGCGTTCCAGATAGTTACATCCACTCCAGCACCTGGTCTGCGATGCGCACGGACGCATTTCCATCGTCCATGCAGCCCTTGTCCGAAAGGAACTGCGTCACGCGCTTCTGGAACAGCTCCTCATCAAAGCCAAGGATGCTCTCCTCGAGCTCATCGGAATCCGTAGAAACCGGATACGGCGTGTCCTCCAGCTTAAAGTAAAAGCCGCGCTCGTTGTCATACTTGGCGCGGTCCATGGCAAACAGGAACCCAGGCTTGCGCATAAGCACATAATCGTAAATCCAGGAGGAGTAATCCGTTATGCCGCAGTCCGTAAAGGCCAAAAGCGACTGCATGTCCGGATATTTCGTCACATCAATGACATCGCTTGACTGTACGGTGTTCTTTTTGTCCTCGTCCTTTTTATCATTGTCATGATACCGAAGAAGAAGCTTCCAGTCACCGCCGAAGCGTTTCTCCAGTGCGCGCACGGTTTGCTGCGCATCCAGATCATACACAGCAAAATTATGATCATCCCGGAAGGTCGGCGCATACAGGGCAAACTTCGTATCCTCTGCCAGTCCGTGCGCCTTGCAGAACGCGCGGCGAAGATAGGCCCGCGTTTCCTCCGACTGTGCAAAGAATATGTCGTTTCTCGCATGTCCAAGCCTTAGAATCGGCGTTGTCTTCCAGAAGGTCTCCCGGAACACGCTGTCCTCAAAATCCGAGTTGGAAATGATGTAGCTCGTCAGCTTTCCGGTCCTTGCCGCCGCCACCGGCCAGCTGACATTGGTGTTGTAATGTGCCGGGTCAAAGCGCTTGATGCCAAGGGAGCCGTGCCAGGTCTGTACCACAATCTGGTCGCCGCGCACCGGGAACGGATAGAACTTATCCCCCAAAAGAGAATTGGTAAAAAGCACCTTTGACGCTGCGGCCGCCGCAAAGTACTCATACGTATTGGTTTTGGTGAAGTGGACATGCTCCCGCACGAACTGTTCCGTCTGCCGGATCTTCTCCGCAGCACATAGCTCATCCCAGGTAAGGGAGGTCCCTGACTCCGCTGCAGACGCATTCAGGCCTTCCCTGCCGCCGGCAATCCACTGCTCCAGGCGTTTGCCGCAAATCTTCCGACCCTTTGCCAGCTGCAGCACGTTCTCCGTTATCGTATGCTCTTTGGCAACGATCTCGGCTGCATCGATTCTGGTCGTCAGCGGATCCGTCACGCTCCACCAGATTTCCACCGGCGCCTGTCTTCGGATCAGCTCATCACTGATGTATTTTAAATTACAGCCTACCGTATGCGAGAACGGGAAAAACATCACCTGATTCCCGACCGTTTTCGTATGTCTCCACAACACGCACCGGCTTGCATATCCGATCTTCCGGTCCAGCCAGATTTTAAACTGCTTCCAGCAGTTCCCGATCCTCTTAAAAAACTTTCCCTCGACCATCACCGGTCCAACATAATGAAGCTTCTTGACAATGACTCTTCCAATAACACTCATGAATGACAATGGTTTCCTTTGCAAAGCTGCTGCCGCGCAGCAGTACCTCTCCTACAGTCCGAACGCGTTGGAGCTTTCCTTCGCGTCTGATATCGCCTTGAAAATAAAATAATCAATGGGCGTGGTGATTTTGATATTTTCCGTCTTACCCTCCACTGCATACAGCTTGTAGCCGTAGTGCCGCATCAGACTGGCCGAGTCAATAAAATCCTCACGGGCCTCCTTGCGCGCCTTTTCATGCGCAGCCAGAAGGTCATTGACATAAAAACACTGCGGTGCCTTTGCCACCTGACAGGCTGCACGGTCCAGAATATTGCCGATTTCTCCGTCCCGGGACTCCGTAATAATGGTTTCCGTCGCCGGTGTCACTGTAATGGCAGAGCCATTTGCACGCACGCAGGCAACCGCCTTTGAGATGGTCTCCGGATCCACCAGCGGACGCACGCCGTCGTGTACCAGAACCACCGAATTTCCGGGAAACAGTTCATAGATCTTGCACAGACCATGATAAATCGACTCCTGGCCGGTCTCACCTCCGGGGACAATTGCCTGCACCTTGGTGATGTGAAACTTGTTGCAAAGCCGCCACATCTTCGGGATGTACTCCTGCAGGCAGGAGATGACAATACCGTCAATGTCATCGTGATTTTCAAATTTCTCAATGGTATGAATGATGATTGGCTTGCCATTCAGCTCCAGGAACTGCTTGGGCACGCCGTGGGTATTCATCCGCCGCCCGGTCCCTCCGGCGAAAATAAGTGCTACGTTCATTTCTCGTCTGCTCATATCTCTGATCCTTTACAGCTGGAATGGGGCAAAAAACACATGCTTTTCCCGTTTGCTCTCCGCCGGAATCTCCTTATAATCTCCATACAGCCTTGTCAGATAGACGTCATAGTCTGCCGGAACAAGGTAGCTGGTCGAATCGTACGCCATCGGCTGCCCCGGCAGAATATCCCTGCGAAGGTATGTCTCCCGGAAAAAATGTCCCCGTCCGGAGGGCATCACGACATACTGACTGTCCGAATTCCTGCAGGCACTGTACATCCTGTCGCAAAATCTCGTCCACCCATCCAGACTCGCAAAGGAGCCGAAAAAACCCATCGCAATCTTTATGCGAAATACTCTCTCGTATTTTTTCCGCATGGCCGGATCCGCAATCGCCCCGGCCAGTGCCATAAGCTCCCTGCGGTCTCTCCAGAATTTGGCGCAGGACTGTGCCAGTCCCGCCGCCATGCAGCCGCAGCCGTGGAGCCTGCGCAGCACCGCATTGTCATACGTATTCTCGATCACGAAGATGTCGATGAAGGCGCCGCACTCCTTATTCTGAAAATCCTCCCGCGTAATCACCGAAGTCCCCTTCAGAAGAATGCGGGAAAGTGTAAGACCGTAATTTGCAGTTTCTGCCGGCGTATGGACCCAGTAACGCTCTCCGTACTCCTGTGCAAACACCTTCACGAAGATGTCATAATCCCTTCGCGGCATGTTCACGTCCACATCATCATCCCATGGGATAAAGCCATGATGGCGCACCGCACCAAGGCACGATCCGCCTCCCAGGAGGAACGTCAGGCCATGCCGGCTGCAGCACTCCGCCATATCCCGCAGCATTCCGTTCAGCGTCTTCTGCAGCGCGTGAAGCTGCGCCTCATCCAGCGTAATCGCATTCCCTGCCTGTATGTGCTTAAACGCATCCACCGTCGATAAGCCCATTTCACTGCACCTCGTATTTCTCATGCAGGAACTTGGCCCGCAGGAATTGATTCAGCTTCTTTCCCCAGTTAATCCGTTCAATGTACAGATAGGGAAGAACCTTGATATCATCCCTTGAAAGTCGCCCGCTCTCCTGCTGATATCGCAGCCAGACATTCAGGATCAGCTCTCCGACGCGTCCGCAGTACCTACCCTGAAAATAAGAATAGTTGCTGATATCCACCTGACCCTCGAGGGCAAAAAGGATATCAAACAGCCATGTGCAGTATTCATCCAGAAGATGCCGCTCCATGATCATCATGTTGAACATGTGTCCGGAGCTTTCTGCCATTACCTTGTCAAAGGCCGGAAGGTATTCCGGGTATCTGGCTTCAATAATCGCTCTTGTCTTATCCAGATGCTCAATGTAATGGGAATGTGCATAGTGGGAATACAGCGTCTCAATGACATAATATCTCCTGGCCGGTACAAAGATCTTGTACTGGCCCAGCATCGGTTCCAGCTCACGGTAGGTCAGAATCTTATCAAAAATATCGCCCCGGATACCGGAGCTCCCCACCCGTCCGTTTCCGCGGAAATGCCGCCGGTAATGCACCAGTCCGATGTAGTCGGTGTGGATGTGCTTCCAGGCCCAGTAAAGTCCTGTCAGCTCGCAAAAATACGGATTTCTCGAGCTGATATTGCTGCCAATGTTATCCTTAATATATCCAAGATCCGGTTCCAGACCGTCTGTATTTTTCTCAATGGCCGCGCCCACATGCATCGGAAGATACATCGGGTCGGAGGGCATCCGGTATTTTTTATGCGTCGTCACAATGATCCGTACCGTGGGATGCATGCTGCCGGCATGTTCCCCGGAGACAGGCGGCTTATTCACTTTTACAGAACCTGCTGCCGCAGCTGCGGCGCTTTCCTGCAGTTTCGTCATTCCGCCACCCTCTCAGATCTTCTGTCTTTGCATGTCCTCTGCCACAAACTCCTCGCCGCTCTTGGTTCTGAGCAGCTCCCTTGAAGCCTCCGACAAGCCATTGGACATGCACTGCGCAGACAGATCGCAGGTCGAACATGCATCCAGCTCCTCCCGGGTCAGTTTGCCGTCCCGGAAATCACGCACTGCTGGAATTTCATACATGGAATACTTTTTCCTGCGGTAAAACCGAAGGAATTTATGCTGCAGTACCCAGAATGCAGGCTTCCAGATGTACTTGTGCATTGCCGGCGAGGCCGAACCGATCATCCAGCACTGGCGATCGCACTGGCGCACTTTCGCGCGGACCTTCTCTGCCTGCTCCGAATTCCAAACCTCGTCCCAGGTCTTGTCATTCAGATTTCCCATAACCTCCTTATCCTTGGTGCCGTTGCAGGGCATTACGTCCCCATACGGATCAATGAAGAAGGTATCAAACGACATATCGCAGGGAAGAAGGCGTTTCTGTCCGTAAATATAATTGATCAGCCCATGATTAAAATAGGCCCGGAACCACTTCTTTGGCTCATTCGAGTCCAACAGCCGGTTAACCAGGTCTTCAAAATGCTGAGCCACCATTGGCCGGTCGTGAATGATATTTTTAGCTTCTACAAAATAAAAGGAATTATGGAGGCTGGCGGTTGCAAATTCCATGCCCAGCCGGTCCGAAAGATCGTACAAGGGCACCAGATCCGGTGCATTCCGATCCTGCACCGTCATGCCAAAGCCTACGTCCTTGAGTCCCATCTCCTTAAGCTTGCAAAGCGTTTCATAGCCTCTCTGGAAGCCGTTGGGAAGACCGCGAATTTCATTGTTGGTTTCTTCAAGTCCTTCAATGGAAATACGGATACCGACCTGCGGAAACTCACGACATAGATCAAGGATCCTGTCAGTAAAGTATCCGTTGGTGGAAATGACGATGCGGTCAGAGAGCTTTGTCAGCTCCCGAACGATCTCCTTCAGATCTGAACGAATAAAAGGCTCCCCACCGGTGATGTTGGTGAAATACATCGGCGGGAGCTTGCGAATGGTTTCCAGGGAAATCTCCTCTTCCGGAAGGGAAGGGGCCTTATAACGATTGCACATCGTACATCTTGCGTTGCAGCGGTACGTGACAATCACAGTTCCGTTTAATTTTTTCATATCCTCTTCTAAAGGTGCTGGATTTTAACAATTGATATCCAGGAGCGTTGCAATGCCGTGAATTCGAATCTCTTCGCTGCCTGCCGGAATAAAAAATGTGTCTCCGCGAAAAAACGGCAGACTTTGCTTATTACAAAATAGCACTCCAACGCCTTCTGTGCAAATCAGAATATGAAAAGATGTGTCATCGGTCTGAAAACGCGCCATTTCACGAATACGCTGCGTGTTCACCAAAAGCCGCCGAACCGCAAAATAGCGGCACCGGCAAAGAAGCTCCGAGGCAAAGCCAGGCTGATAATTCAAAACCCGCATGGGCTGGCGCAGCTCACCTGCAGCGGACAAATCCGAAACCTGCAGGGCCTTTTCCACGTGAAGCGGCCGTTCCTTCCCGTCCTTGCCAACCCGGTGGTAATCGTACAGACGGTAGGTCAGATTGGAGCTCTCCTGCACTTCTACCATAAGGCTGCCCTTTCCGATGGCATGCACCGTGCCGGAGGGAATGAAAAAGACATCATCCTTCTCCACCGGCACATGCTGCAGGCACTGCTCAAGGGTCCCCCGCGCAATGGCACTGCGCACCTCGTCTGCCGTCATGCTGCGGGAAAAGCCGTACACCAGCTCAGTTCCGGGCGCCGCATCCACCACATACCACATTTCCGTCTTGCCAAGCTGTCCGTTTTCATACGTTCTGGCATAGTCATCGTCCGGATGTACCTGTACCGAAAGGTCCGATGCGGCATCAATGAACTTCACCAGGATCGGGAGTTCTCCCCTTTGCACGGCTTCCGGCATGCTCTTAGCGGGATGGGTTCCCACATAATCCGGATGCTCCAGCAAAAGTGCATGCAGCGTTCTGTCCGGTTCCTGCGCAAGTCGTGACATTCCGTCCGGATGCGTGGAGCACTCCCAGGTTTCTGCCAGGGGAGAGAGCTCCAGCTCCTTTGAAAAATCATCCCTCAGGCGCCTCCCGCCCCAGATATAATCCTGCCCGGCAGGCAAAAGCCGAATCGGCCCTCTCATTGACTCTGCGCCTTCACATTCAGATTTCAAGTTCAAACTTCTGCTTGTCATGTACGCTGATTTCCCTGCCGATCTGTACCTCAATCAGCTTCAGTTCCGAATCCGCCACAATGGTATGGCGGCACCCCGCCTGCATCGTAACAACATCACCGGCCTGTACCTTCTGCTCCATACCGTCAACAATGGTTCTTCCTTCGCCGGAAATAACATTCCAGATCTCATCCCGGTGTGCATGGCTGTGATAATTCATCTGATGACCTTCCTTAAGTGTCACCAGAATGGTCATGCTCTCCTTCTCGATATCCAGCACCTGGAAGGAGCCCCAGGATTTCTCAGCGAACATAACCTGCTGATCCATGGCATCCACAAAGGGCTTGATATAGCTGGACTGCTCCTTGTCAGATACAAGAATCCCCTCCGGAGAAGCCGCCACAACCGCATTTTTAAGCCCCATAACAAGAACCGGGACATTCAGCTCGTTAACAACCTCCACGTTCTCACAGGTCTCATTGAGCGTTCCCTGCCCGATGACCGGCTCTTCCATAGCCTCCGTAAGGGTGTTCCATGTGCCCATATCCTTCCATTCGCCGGCAAAGCGCATTACCTGAATCTGCGGCTCATGCTCTACCACGGCGTAATCGAACGAAATCTTCTGCACGGTCTCGTATTTGGCAAACAGATCGTCGTAGTCCGTAAAATCCATGAGCTCATGAGCCTTCTGCAGGACATATCCGATCTTATAGGCGAATACGCCGGCGTTCCAAAGAGCGCCCTCCTGAATATAGCGCTGCGCCGTAGGAATATCCGGCTTTTCCTTGAAGGTCTTCACCGTGCTGACAGGGTCCTTGGACGCCGGGATGATGTAGCCGTATTTCTCCGAAGGATAGGTTGGCTCAATACCCATCAGCGTCAGATTCGACGCGCCGTTTTGTGCAAGGTCAGAGAGCTTCTTCAGTGCTTCGAAGTAGTCCTCATTTACGTAAGGATCCACCGGACACACAACCACCGCCTCATCCTGCGGCACGTTCTGCACATCCGCAAGATAGGCCGTTGCCAGCGCAATGGCCGGGAACGTATCCCTGCGGCAGGGCTCCAGTGACACGCCGATCTGATCCCCCAGCTGGTTTTTAAGCTGGGAGACCTGGGAGCGGCTGGTCGCAACCGTCACGGTCGCCTCCGGGTCCACCTTTCGGATCTGGCGGTACATCCGCTGCGCCATGGACTCGTACTCGCCGTCCTCTGTTTTGAAAATCTTGATAAACTGCTTGGAGCGAATGTCATTGGAGAGCGGCCACAGCCGCTTTCCGGAGCCTCCGGACAGTAATATGATGTGCATAGCTTATCCTCTCTTAAATTCTACCGAACATCAGGTGACGGATCTTCTGATTTTCGTCATAGGAGCGACGGGTCCTGGCGGAGGTGTCCGGTTCGGGGACGTTACGCTGACTTCGTCAGCTACGAGATGGCCTTACGGCCACTCGGCAAAAGCGCTCCCCTGCGGCCTAGCGGTGCTAAGCTCGCATAAGACGCTCGCAAGCACCGAG
>CAVBQH010000096.1:0-8746 GCA_963597485.1 Acutalibacteraceae bacterium | reverse complement strand
AGCAAGCTCGCACATCCACGCAGCCGCTGTCCGGGATTTTTACAGTAACAGATACAAAATAACAATATAGAATTGTAATAGTTAGATTGACATAAACGTAACACGAAACTATAGTTAAAACGCAACATGAGCAAGCGGTTGCGCACAAATGAAGTGTGCAATACATAAACCGGATATCTCATGCGGACCGAATGGTCGGTCATATGGCCGCAGAGGCGGCGATAACAGGAGGTTAGTTATTTATGAAGAAAAGACTTGTTTCGGCATTGATGGCCGGTGTTCTTGCATCGGCGATGCTCGCTGGCTGCGGAAGCTCCGGAAGCTCTTCGGATGCATCGGCAGACACTGCTGCAGAAGAAACCACAGAGACGGCAGAAGCGGCAGAGGAGGATACAACGGAGGCAGCTGCTGAGGAAGAGGCTGCGGAGCCGGTGGAGCTCAACTACAGCGGTGAGATTAAGGTTTGGGTTTCAGACGCAACGGTTGATTTCACAAATGAGCAGATCAGCAAGTTCGTTGAGGCCAATGAAGGTGTGAAGGATGCAACCTTTACGGTGGAGGCTGTTGGCGAAGACGATGCTGCTTCGAATATGATTACAGACGTAGAAGCCGGCGGCGATATTTACGGCTTTGCCCAGGATCAGATCGCACGTCTGGTTTCGGCCGGCGCACTCGAGGAGGTTGCTCCTGAGAATGTAGATGCCGTAAAGTCCCAGAATGATGAAGGCGCCGTGAACGCAGCAACGGTTGGATCGGTGCTGTATGCGTATCCGCTGACCTCGGATAATGGCTACTTTATGTACTATGACAAGAGTGTTGTTACGGATCCTACGGATCTGGATACCATCCTTGCAGACTGCAAGTCCGCCGGCAAGAACTTCTATATGGAGATCAACTCCGGCTGGTATCAGACGGCCTTCTTCTTCGGAACCGGATGCGACCTCTCGTATGAAACAGATGACGCAGGAAACTTCACAAGTGCAACCGTTGATTATGCTTCGGATGCAGGCGTTGTTGCTCTGAAGGAAATGATCGCCATGCAGGAGTCCGGCGCATTTGTCAATGGCTCTGCGGCAGGAACAGCAACCAGCATCGGTGCAATTGTAGACGGCACATGGGATGCAACCACGCTGAAAGAGGTCCTGGGCGACAATTATGCCTGCGCAAAGCTTCCTTCCTTTAAGGGCGCTGACGGCAATACCTATCAGATGTCCGGATTCTCCGGCTACAAGCTCCTTGGCGTAAAGCCGCAGGAGGATGAGGATAAGCTGGCTGTCTGCGACGCTCTGGCCGCATATCTTTCCGGCAGTGAGGTTCAGTTGGCTCGCTATGAGGCACTCGGCTGGGGGCCGTCTAATGTGGAGGCACAGCAGTCGGATACAGTGAAGTCGGATGAGGCGCTGTCCGCACTGAATGAGCAGATGTTGGAGGATAAGCCGCAGGGACAGTATCCGCGTGAGTACTGGACTCTGGCAACCGGCCTTGGTGATGATGTCATCTCTGGAGCGTTGACGAGCAAGAGCAGCGATGCAGACCTTCTGGCTGCACTGCAGAGCTTCCAGGATACCTGCATTTCGTATGCAAAGTAATCACAGCAGATAGGCTGTACTTCAAGATTCATCTGCTGCAGGATGCAGCGGCCCGGGGAGTGGAGATACACCAGCGCATGCGGCGTCCTGCCGGATGGATTTAGGAAGTGCAGAGATAGTAAGACGGAGCCGGCAGATTCATCTTGCCGGCTCATCTCATACCGAAAGATAAAGGCAGCAGACAGGGGGAATCGTCATGAGCAAACACACGCTGAACGGAAAACCAACAGCTTCATCCGGAACAGCGCTTGTGGCATTGGGAGAGGACATTCGAGAGATTGGAACGACCTTTGCGCAAGGGGATTGGAAAACCAGACTTTCTTATGTAGTCATGGGAGCGGGACCGCTTTTGCGCGGACAGATCGTAAAGGGGCTGGCATTCCTGGCAGCAGAAATTCTGTTTATCCTTTATATGGTGCAGTTCGGGTGGCAGTATGTCAGCAAGATTACCACGCTGGGAACGGTGGAGACGCAGAAGGTTCGCCGCAAGACGGTTTATGGCGACAACAGCTTTCTGATTTTGCTGTTCGGAATTCTGACCATCATTCTGATCGTCGTGCTCATCGCCATCTGGCGGATGAACGTGAAGGAAAACTTCCTGGAGGAAAAAAGGCTGAAGGAAGGAAAGCCGCTTCCCGGCAATGGGAAAACACTCCGTTCACTCCTGGATGAGAATTTCCATATTACGCTGCTGTCGCTCCCGGTGCTTGGCATCTTTGTTTTCACTGTGCTGCCGATCATCTTCATGGTCTGCGTTGCCTTCACCAATTATGACAAGGAGCACCAGTCACCGACCAACCTCTTTACCTGGGTCGGACTGGAGAATTTCAGGAATCTGTTCAGCTTCGGAACCAATGGCTTTGGCGCTACATTCCTGACCGTTCTTATATGGACGCTGGTATGGGCCTTTTTTGCGACATTCATTGATTATTTCCTTGGACTTGCCGTAGCCATGCTGATTAACAAAGAAGGGATTCGATTTAAGAAGCTTTGGAGGACCATTCTGGTCATGACCATCGCCGTTCCGCAATTCGTATCTCTTCTGTATATCACCAAGATGTTCGCAACCGACGGCATCGTGAACGGATTCCTGATGTCACACGGCATCGTATCCAGGCCGGTTCCGTTCTGGACGGATCCGACGCTGGCAAAGGTTATGATCATTCTGGTGAATATCTGGATCGGTATTCCGTATCTGATGCTGATTTCCACCGGACTTTTGATGAACATCCCGGAGGATCTGTACGGGAGCGCGAAGATTGACGGCGCTAACTCGGCGCAGATATTCTTCCACATTACACTCCCCTACATGCTGTTCGTCACAGGACCGTTCCTCCTGACGCAGTTCATCGGCAACCTGAACAACTTTAATGTGATTTACCTTCTGACGCAGGGAAAGCCCTTGTCGACGAGCCTTACCGGCAATGCGGGCAACACGGACCTTCTGGTTACCTGGCTTTACAAAATGACGGTCACCGACACCAACTACAAAATGGCAGCAGTCATCGGCATCATGGTATTCCTGGTGACGGAGGCGGTTTCTCTGGCTGTTTACAACATGCTGCCATCGGTAAAGGATGAGGAGGGCTTCCAGTGATGAGTGACAATCGTACGAATAAAAAGAAAACGGCCTCCATGTCCGGAAAACGCCGGAAAGGAAACATTGCAGCCTATATCGCTTTGATTCTGATCAGTATTATCTGGCTGTTCCCGTTCTTCGGGCTCGTTATGACGAGCTTCCGCTCCTATGCAACGGAGTACGGGGGGGTTGCCAGCTATGTAATACCGCAGCAGTTCTCGCTGGACAACTATAAATTCCTGATGTCCGGAGAAACCAACTACCTTCTGTGGTATCGGAATACCATTGTGATCGCATTCTTTGTAGCGATTCTGCAGACCCTGACTGTTCTGTGCGTTTCCTATGCGCTGTCCAGAATGCGTTTTGCGGGCCGGAAGCTTCTCATGAGAATCTGGCTGATTTTGGGGATGTTCCCGGGATTTTTGACCATGATCTGCATGTACTTCCTACTCAAGCAGTTCGGGCTGACCCAGGCAGGAGCAATTCCTGGGTTGATTCTGGTATCGGCTGCCAGCAGCGGCATGGGCTACTACGTGTGCAAGGGCTATTTTGACACCATTCCGAAGGCGCTGGATGAGGCGGCGCGCATTGACGGTGCCAATCGCTTCCAGATCATGTATCAGATGATTCTGCCGCTGTCAAAGCCGATTGTTATCTATACGGCACTCACAGCTTTCATGGCACCCTGGTGCGACTACATCTTTGCATCCTATGTCGCGTTCGGACATGACAGCAGCTACAACGTAGCCGTCGGTATGACACGCTGGGTGTGGACCAATGATTATCAGGGCTACTTTACAAGGTTCTGCGCAGGCGGCGTTCTGGTTGCCATTCCGGTTACCATTTTGTTCATGTGCCTGCAGAAGTACTATGTGGAAGGCGTAACGGGCGGTGCAGTAAAAGGATAAAACAGGCACGTGGAGGAGAAATATCCTATGCCAGCCAATTTAACCATTGATGACATTGCGGAAGCGCTCGGGGTATCCAAAACAACGGTATCCCGGGCGATTTCCGGAAAAGGGCGCATTTCAAAGGAAACCACAGACCGGGTGCGCGCCTATATTGAAGAGCATAACTATAAACCGAACGTATATGCACAGGGCCTGGCCAAGCAGTGTACAAGGAATATCGGCGTAATATGGCCGAGCGATACGGAGGCGGAGACGCTTCCCTTTTTTCAGAAATGCCTTTTGGGAATCAACAAGGTGACAGCCAGGGAAGGCTACGACCTTCTGCTGACCATTACGAGCGAGAGTGAAGATGAAACAGAAGCTCTCCGCCGCATTGTTGAGAATCATAAGGTGGATGGGATCATCCTGACAAGGACATTGGTGAGGGATGCAGCAGCGGACTATTTGCAGGAAGCCGGTATTCCGTTCGTAAGTATCGGAAACTGCGAGGATCCGCAGCGCATCTGCGTGGACAATGAAAACGAGCTGGCGTCCTTTTATGACAGCGCGCTTCTGGAGCATGCGGTTCCGGCAGTAACGTCCGTTCAGTTTGACGACGCGGCGCTGGGAGCTGCTGCGGCGCAGACACTTCTGGCGCTTTTGCGCGGAGAAGTGGTCGAAAGCCAGTATCTGAGCAATTACAGGATCCAACTGAGAGAGACGGTGTACTAAGGGTTAGCAAAGAAATTTGCTGCTTCGCAGCGTAAATCTGCCGTGGAAAATGCTTTAATCTGCGTTTCCCTGAAAATGAGCAGAGAAGGTTTATAGCCGGAGAGAGAAAAGAGTGAGCACAATACTGACAAGCAAATCTGTTTTGGGATACACACCGCAGCATTTGACACTGGATGGGAAGCCATGGTTTCCGATGATGGGGGAGATTCCTACCGGAGAATCCGCAGACTGTCACTGTTCGTTCATGATTTCGGAGATAGCCTGACCGGAATGGATTATATTCCGCAGCCGGGCAATCCGGAAAAGGTGGATGATTTTGGAACGCTGCGCACCGCGGTCCGCTGCAACCGGAAGACCGGTCAGGGCTACTATTTTGTCAACAATTATGTGCGGCATTATCGGCATTATCGGACGCAAAACTTTGAGGGAGCGGAGCTGCGGGCGTATGACGAGGACGAGCACACAGTTCTTGCAGATTTCGGGAAGCAGGATGTGCCGGCAGGGAGTTACTGTTTTTACCCGTTCCGGATGCCTATCGGAGAAAACGCGGTTCTGGAGCAGGCCCATGCAGTGCCGCTTTGCTGCCTTCGGGATACAGAGGGGAAGCCGGACACCTATGTTTTCTACACAAAGGATGGAGTTCATCCTAACTACAGAATCCGAGGCGACCTGGGCGGCTGCAGAATTCTGACGCTGCAGGAAGAGGATGCACTGCGGGCGCAGAAGCTGATTTTGGCCGGCAGGGAGGTGCTGATCATCAGTGATACGGATTTCTATCAGTCGCAGGAGGATATCAGGAAGGGATCCATGCACGGCCTATGCCGCGAAAAAACGACTGTAAGGCCGTCGTTTCAGAGCTATCCGCTGCTGCAGAAGCTCCCGAATGAGTGGGAGGTATGCCTTCGGGAAGGCGAAATGGCGGCGCCGGACGCGGGAGCACCGCGAAAAGCATCCACAAATGGAAAATCATGTGGCTTGCCGTGTCAATGCGGTGACGACGGAAGCGATTTTTCGGATTTTTGAATGATTAATAAAACTTAAACGACGAAACCGTATGGATATTTTTATTGCTCTGTGCCACAATGGGGACGGGCGGCAGCACGGCAATGGCTCATACTGCATGCTCCGAAAAATCAAGGGTTTACATAGGGGATAGAGGACTTGGAAATGAATGAATTAAATAAAGCAAAATATCAATACGGTACCACGGAAAACCGTGCCTTTCTGCAACAGGAGTGTGAGGAGCTTCTCAGCTTTGGACGATCCTTTGCATCACCGGAGGGCGGCTCTTACTGGCTGGGGGATGACGGAACGCCGTGGAAGCAGAAGAACCGTGAAACCTGGATCACCTGCCGTATGGCACATGTATACAGCCTGGGAACCATGCTGGGCTGCCCGGGGAGCGAGGAACTGGTGGATGCCGGGCTGCGGGGGCTTACGGGAGAGCTGCAGGACAAGGAGCATGACGGATGGTATGCGGCCGTGACGGCGGCGGGGGAGAAGCTTGGACCCAAGCAGTGCTATGCACACGCCTTTGTCATTCTGGCGGCATCCAGTGCTTTACTGGCCGGCAGACCCGGCGCAAAGGAGCTCTTGGAGCATGCAAAGGCTGTATATGACCGATTTTTCTGGAATGAACAGGAGGGTCTTTCTGCCGACACCTGGAATACAGAATTCACAAGGCTTGATCCGTACCGCGGTGTCAATGCCAATATGCACACGGTGGAGGCGTTTCTGGCCGTGGCGGATACAGAAGGCAATGAAGCTTATCGCAAGCGGGCAGGACGCATCATCGGGCATGTTATTGGATGGGCGAAGGCCAACAGCTGGCGCATTCCGGAGCATTTTGCAAGCGATTGGACGCCGGATCTGGAGTGCAATAGGGAGAAGCCGGATGACCCGTTTAAGCCCTACGGCGCAACGCCGGGACACGGTATTGAGTGGGCAAGACTGATCACGCAGTGGACGCTTTCAACCTGGAAGGATGCCAAGAGCGAACTTCCCAGGGAGGCACAGTCCTACATCGATGCTGCTGAGGCATTGTTCCTTCGTGCAGTGGAGGATGGCTGGAATACGGACGGAGCACGGGGGATAGTGTATACCACGGACTGGGAGGGCCAGCCGGTTGTGCATGACCGGATGCACTGGACGCTGGCAGAAGCCATCAATACCTCGGCAGTTCTGTACCGGGTAACAGGAAAGGAAATCTACAATAATTACTATGGACAGTTCCTGGAGTACCTGGATGAGGTTGTAAAGGATCATGAGAATGGCTCCTGGTTCCACCAGCTGGACCGGAATAATCAGCTTCTGGGCACGGTTTGGCCGGGAAAGTCGGACCTGTACCACGCAGTGCAGTCCATGCTGATTCCGTATTATCCGGCTGAGCTTTCCATCGCGGCAGCGGTGAAGAAGGGAGCCGGGCAAGCGTAGGGATTTATTGTCGACTGACTTTTGCACAGGAACGATACCAGGATCAAACGATCTGAAATCCGGCAGAACCGGAGCGAGGATCATTTGATCCTGGTATTTTGCTGTGTGGCGGAATATAGATGTATTAAGCGCCACTTAGCATATTGATAATTTATTGATAAACTTTAAAAGATTCACACAATTAGCTCCGGGAAAGCTATTTGTTAAGAATCGGGGAGGATCTGCGGTCCGTTTATATAATGGTACAGCAGAAAAAATGGAAAAGTGAGGTAAGAGGCGATGAGCGTTGGGAGAATGCTCGCTGAGCTTCTTGGACAGGCTGACGTATCCAAAAATACGATCATTCGGAAGACTGGTATTGATCGATCAACATTCTATCAGATTCTGCGGGGAACACGTGTGGCGACGGAGGAGCAGCTGCAGAAGATCTGCTACTTCATTCATGCGGATGAGGACTATTACACGAAGCTGATCGATTGCTATGAGCAGGAGCGCGCAGGGGATAAGGCGGAGCAAAGAAGATGTGTCCGGACGTTTATTGAGGCGCTCTCTGAAGATGGCTGTGAGCCTGATGAGAAGGCAGAGGAGATCTTTTCAAGGTTTGTGCACAGGGAGAAGGAGGTAGGCAACGCGAGGTTTGACATGTTTCTCCCGTCGAACAGTGCGTGCACGACCAAGCTGTATCGCGCGATAAAGGAGCAGCTGATCGCGAAGGGAGAAGCGGAGCTGCACCAGATTATTGCGGAGGATGACGGCAAGGAAGAAACCGTGGAGGAGAGCTTTCACAGACTCACTGAGTGGATTACGTATCTTCGCAGCCAGATGGCAAAGTTCCACGCATACCGCTTGCCGGTTTCGATGGCCGGACTAAGAACCAATGCGTTCCCGTTTTATATTGTGGGAGAGAAGACACTGATTGTTGTCAGCTTTGACGAGAAGCAGATGGTGGTCAGCACAGATCCGTCGGTGGTGAAGGCATATCGGGAGAATTTTAAGGATGTGCTGAAGGAAGCTGCGGAGGTGGCAAGCACCCAGACGAACACAGAAAAGGTACGGAGCTTTTTGCTGCAGATGTGGCAGAACGCAGGGGAGGATAGGGTCTACGTCCTTACGCCGAAGCCGCGCATGTGGCTGTACGCAGATGATGAGATGATTTCACGGTATTTGGAGGAT
Organism: Acutalibacteraceae bacterium; assembly: GCA_963597485.1. GTDB lineage: Bacteria > Bacillota > Clostridia > Lachnospirales > Lachnospiraceae > CAG-791. Next base: position 350 of record CAVBQH010000096.1, on the reverse strand, counting down.
CCGTTTTATGTGCGGTATGGCCAGGCGTATCGCAGCCTGAATATTCAGGAATTCACACTGCAGTCGGGGGTTGATTCGTTCTGCAGAGACGGTTTAACGATTGCGTCGGGCGGAGAAATCAGGCTTGCAGAAACGGATATAGGCTTTATACAGAACATGATCGACAGCCGCAGAGATTCCGAGCTTTTGATACTGGATGAGGACCGGATTCATCTGTCACAGGACTGGAGGCTGTTCCTGGTGGGGACGCGTGCCGCTGTTTTTGTTCCGTATGCTACGAATGAGTATATGATCTGCAGATGGTGGTCAGCACAGATCCGTCGGTGGTGAAGGCATATCGGGAGAATTTT